>NZ_JAPNNL010000270.1 GCF_027620315.1 Nonomuraea corallina
CAGAAGACCACCTTCACCTACGATCGCCTCGGCAGGCCACTGACCCAAACGGGGCCAGGGGTGACCAACGAGATCACCGACGTCACGCATACGGCTCAGATCCGCTACACCTACGACCCGGACGGCAACAAGCTGAGCGAGACCGTCGCCGACCGCACGGGTGGCGACCCCGATCGCACCACCACGTACACCTACGACGCCCACGGCAACGGGGAGACCAGCACGGGCCCCGAGGGGGGAGTTGCCCGCAGCACCTGGAACAACCTCGGCCTGGTCGACACGATCACCGACGAAATGGGCTCGATCTTCGGCCACACCTATACCAAGCGCGGAGAACTGGCTACCCGCACCCTCAAGAACTGGACGGGCAGCCCCGTCAACCCGAAACCGGCCACCGAGATCGTGCTGGAATCACGCTCCTACGACGCCGGGGGCCGTCTCGCGGCCACCACCGACGCGATGGGCCGCAAAACCTCCTACACCTACTTCAACGACAACCGGCTCTCGCAGGTCATCGCGGACGATGTCAAGCTCAACGGTTCGACCACTCCCAGGGACGTCATCCTGGAGGCGAACACCTATGACGCCGCGGGCAACCTCACGCGCAAGGTCACGGGCGGCGGCGTCACCCGTGCCGACTACGAGTACGACGCGGCCGGCAGGCTCGCCTCCACCACCCTCGACCCCAGCTCGCTTAACCGGCGAACCGTGTTCGAGTACGACGCCAACGACAACACGACGAAGGAGACCCGCACAGGCGCCGGCAGCACCCGCCAAGAGATCATCAGCTACGCCTACAACGCCGCGGGCGTCAAGACACGTCAGACGGTCGAGAACGGAAACCAGGACCTCATCACCACGTGGACCGTGGACGACCGCGGCCTGGTCACGGCGGTGACCGATCCACGAGGCAACACGGACGGCGCGACAGCGGCGGACTTCACCGTCGACAACCGTTATGACGCGCTCGGCCGCCTCATCGAGGCCAAGGCGCCGGCTGTTCAGATCGAGAAGGCGGGTACGGAAGCCGCGAGCGCGAGGCCGATCGTCCGCTCGGGCTACGACACGTCCGGCAACCAGACGCACCAGGTGGATGCGGAAGGCCGCACTGTCACCACGGCCTACGACAAGGACGGCCGAGTCGTGACGGTGAAGTCCCCCGCCTACACCCCGCCGGGCGGCACAGCGCTCACACCACAGATCACCCATCAGTACGACCCGGCAGGGCGTCTTACCAAGACCACCGACCCGCGCGGCCACGACACCACCTTCGAGTACGACGCCCTCGGCAACCTGGTACGCACGACCGACCCAGGCCCATCGGGACCGGGCGGCGTTTCAGTCGCGGAGTACAACCTCGTAGGCGAACAAATGGCAGCCGTGGACCCCACCGGCGCCCGCATTCAGGCCACCTACGATGACCTCGGCCGTAAGATCACCGAGACCGAGATCGAGCGCAGGCCGACCAACGCGGCCTTCACCACCACGTACACCTACAACGACGCCGGCATCCTGACCAAGGCGGTCGCCCCCGGTAACAAGACCACCTCGTTCGTGGTCAACGCCGCCGGAGAGGTCACCTCGACGACCGACCCCGCCAACAACACCACCACCAACACCTATGACCTGGCGGGCCGGCTGCTGCAGGTGCGTGACGCCACGCTCAACGCCACCGCCACCAGCTACGACCTGGCCGGTCGCCCCATCGAGGTCAAGGACCTCAACAGCTCCGGCACCACCCTTCGCACGGTCGGCCTCGGCTACGACCCGGCCGGCAACGTGATCAGCGAGACCTCCGCCGAGCAGCACACCATCCGCCACGCGTACGACGCGCTCAACCGGCTCACCAGCCTCACCGAACCGGTCAAGGCGAACGAAGAGATCGTCACGCGCTTCGGCTACGATGCCTCCGGCGCCCGGACCCGCCTGATCGACGGCCGCGGCAACACCACCTGGACCGCTTACAACAGCTTGGGCCTTGTCGAGCGCGTCATCGAACCGGCGACCACCCAGCATCCGAGCGAGGCCGACCGTACCTGGACCTATGGCTACGACCAGGCCGGCAACAACACGACGATCCTGCAGCCGGGCGGCGTCCGCATTGACCGCACGTACGACCATCTCGGCCGCCTCACCCAGGAGAGCGGCGCAGGCGGCGGCGCGGCCACCGCCGAGCGCACCTTCGGCTACGACCCCGCCGACCGCCTGACGACGGCGGGTGACTACACGCTCGAGTACAACGACCGCGGCCTCCTCACCAAGATGGCGTCGCCGTCGGGCCAGCCCATCACCATGGCCTACGACGCCAACGGGAACCTCACCCAGCGCGTGGACGCCGCCGGCACCGCGAACTTCACCTGGGACAACGCCAACCGCGCCGCCACCGCGACCGACCCGGTCACGGGCCGTACCTGGACCTACGGCTACGACAAGGCCAACCGTGTCACCAGTCTGACCTCCGCGAACCCGGTCAACACCCACTCCATCAGCTACGACAACATGGGCCGCGCCACGTCCCAAACCTTGAAGAGTGGCTCCGGCAGCGAGCTGGCGAAGATCACTTATGGCTGGGACCTCGACGACAACCTGACCACCAAGACCACATCCGGCTTGGCTGGGTCAGGTATGAACACCTACGGCTACGACCACGCCAACCGGCTCACCTCCTGGACGGCGCCCAACGGCACGACTACCGCCTACGAGTGGGACGCCGCCGGCAATAAGATGTTCACCTACGACGAACGCAACCGCCTGACCTCCGGCGACGGTACCGACTACACCTATACGCCGCGCGGCACTCTTGCCAGTGAAAGCAAGAACGGTGTCACGACCCAACTCACGTTCGATGCCTTCGACCGCCTCATAGCGGACCGCGAAAACCTGTACAGCTACGACGCCTTCGACCGCGTCACCCGCCGCATCAGCGGGACCACCAGCCAGATCTTCGCCTATGCGGGACCCGGCAACGATCTGGCCGCGATCAGCGTAAACGGCTCTGTTCAAGCCAAGTATGCCCGAGACTCCTTCGGCGCCCTGCTGGGTCTACAAGAGGACGCCAACCCGGCGGTGGCAGCGTTCAATGACCTCCACGGCGACCTGGTCGGCACCTTCACTGGCACGGCACTCGTCAGCTCTACTGCTTATGATCCGTTCGGCGAGATCAGCGCTGAAACAGGCCAGAAGGCCAGCCTCGGATACCAGAGTGAATACACGGACCCGGACACCGGCAAGGTGAATATGCATGCCCGCTGGTATCAGCCCGGCACCGGTACATTCACCAGTCGCGACACCGCCACCCTCGACCCGAGCCCTTCTGTTCAGTCCAACCGCTATACCTATGCAAACGCCAGCCCTGTTAACAATGCCGACTGGAAAGGAAATGCTGCCGAACGCCTCTGTAGCATCATCCTGCAAGCGAAGAATGGCTCGTGTGGTAGGCTCAATGCCAACGCTGATGAACAACCTTCTAGAGGTCGGGCTTCTAGCTGGGCTCACGCGGCAGGAGGTCAGGTCAGTAAGGGTCCTGATCATCCAGTGTACCGCGAGCGTGAATTTGAAGGTTCAGATTTGGCTGATAGTACTACGAATGAAGGATTGGCATGCCATGCCAAGTACGGTGCCGGCTGGTGTGTGGGGGCTTGGCGCGTTTCCAAGAAGGTAGCCGTATTTGCATACGATATGCTGCCAGACGGCCGAGATGAACAAAAGCGTAGCGCGATCCGTCACTTCATCTGGCAGGTGATGCTTACCGTCCAGTGGGGTCCAGGGTTTGCAGAAGACGCCGCCGCGAACCACGAAAAGTACAGCAAGCAAGACAGTCCTGGGGATACAAAGGCAGATTTGGCAATCAATGCAATGGCTCGCCAGTACGGCGTTAAGCATAAGAAGAAGCTGCAGAAAATGATAAGTAACTACGGATTCGACCAGGTGATGCAGCACTTGTATGGCATTGCCGAGAAGAACCTATGTGACAAAGACTATGGTGATGGAGGCTTTAGTTGCGAAAATGAGCCAGCCAATAAGCCTGGAGCTTTCGGCTCGATGCCGATACTGACTGAGAAGGACCTGAAGCAGGCAGAGATTGATCTGGCTTGCATGACAGGGCCGTGTACCGGAAGTACAGGGGGCTGGGCCTCGAACTTTTTCTACTATAGCTTCGCTATAGGGCTGGATTTCGGCTACCCCGCGCCTAGCGGAGCCGCGCCATCTGGCGGCCAAATAGTGGGTGCCACTTTTCAAAGAGGCGTTCGACTCGATGTCGCTGCGGAAATTCATTTCGCCCGTCTGGAGAATGGTTCATATGAAGTGGTGGGAGCAGTGGCGTCGTTCGGTTGGTGAGAGGTATAGCGGGAGAATCGGTCCTCCAGCGCTCGTCAGCATTATCTTAGCCTTTGGAGTGAGCTGCGGAGGGCCGGTGAGCAGCCTCGAAAAGGCCCAGTGTCTTGAGGCTGCATCCAAGGAGCATGTGATGCTCAAGAGAGCGATCCAGGATGCGCTACGTGCTGGAGAGAAGCCTTTCAACATGACAGAAGAGCATGGCTGTGATTCGTCTGCAAATGGCGCTTTCCTCTTGATTGATCTTCCTGAATCGATGACAAGCGACCGAGTCTTTCGAAGGCTCATGGAGAAGGGCTGGTCGCTGGAGGCTCGTCGATCGGCGGCTCCTGGAAACCGGGCTGATCTAGCAAAAGGAATAGGAAAGCGAATTATAGGTATTCGACTTACAGAACGTGGTCAAATAACTGATTCCAAGTCGCCGTCGCCCGAGAGGCTGGTGGTGCAGGCAATTGATGACTGCTGGGGCGAAAGGTATCTTTGTCAGTCGTAGGTTTGCGAGCTCATGTGTGATGATTGCTGCATCTTCTGTACGCCCTTTACTTGTAGGCATTCAGTAGGTCTCGGTCTTGCTGGCGTGAGGGCTGTCCGCGAGGTGCGATGATCTTTGGGTGCCGAAGACCCCGGAGCGCCGTCCGTCGTATGACGAGCTGGCATCGCTGGTGGTCCGGCAGATGGCCACGATCGAGGCTCAGCGCGAGACGATCGCGCAGTTGGAAGCGACGGTGGAGCGGCTGACCGCCCGGGTTGCCGAGCTGGAACGCCGGCAGAACCGCAATTCGGGGAACTCTTCGTTACCGCCGTCCAGCGACACCTTCGTCCGTCCGGAGAAGCAGCCGCTGGTCAAGAGCGGGCGGACACGGGGCCGCCAGCCCGGTGCTCCGGGCAGCGGCCTGGCCATGGCCGAGGTCCCGGACGAGGTGGAGGACCACCTCCCGGCCGCCTGCGGCGGATGCGGCAAAGCGCTGTCGTCCACCGACAGTGTCGGCTACTCGCGCCGGCAGGTGCGTGACATTCCCCTGGTCACCGTGACGGTGACCGAGCATCGGGCGCATCGCTGCCGGTGCGGCGGGTGCGGCGCTGTCACCGGCGCGGACATGCCCGGGCAGGTGGCGGGTGCGCCGTCGTCGTACGGGCCGAACCTGCGCGCACTGGCCGCTTATCTGCTGGTGTTTCAGCACGTGCCGGTGGAGCGCTGCGCTCAGCTGATCGCCGACGTCACCGGAGCCCGGGTCTCGCCCGGCTGGGTGTCGTCGATCCTGGCCGAGGCCGCCACGCTGGTCGCGGGCAGCATCAAGGTGATCCGCGCGCTGCTGAGGCTCACGCATGTGCTGCACGTCGATGAGACCACCACCCGGATCGGGGCGGCGCGCCGTTGGCTGCACGTGGCCTGCACGAACACCTTGACCTTGCTCGGCCTGGGCGAACGCTCCCGCCAGGGCGCCAACTCCCTCGGCGTCCTGCCCGAGTTCCGCGGGGTGCTGGTGCACGATTCGCTGTCGCTGTATGACGGCTACCCGCACGCTCGTCACCAACTGTGCGGGGCGCATCTGGTCAGGGAGCTGACCGCTGCGGTCGAGGATCATCCCGGTCAGCGGTGGCCGGCGCAGATCCGGTGGGCGCTGGCCGAGTTGAACAAGCAGGCGGTCAAGGCCCGTGAGAAGGGGCTGGCTGAGATTCCGCCCGAGCGGGCGCGGGTCTACCTTGAATCCTTCCATCAGGGGATCGCGGTCGGGCTGTCGCTGCATCCCCGAGCGCCCGGCCGGAAACAGTCGCCGGCTCGTAACCTGCTGGAACGGCTGCGGGACCGGGCTGATGAGGTGCTGCGCTTCGCCGACTTCCCCGGCTGGGTGCCGTTCACGAACAACACCGGGGAGCGCGCGCTGCGCC
>NZ_JAPNNL010000271.1 GCF_027620315.1 Nonomuraea corallina
TCCTCGCGCTCAGGCCCAGAGCTGGCCTTCGAGCCGCTGCTCGGCCTCGTCGAGGGTGCCTTCGTACGCGCCCGTCGAGAGGTACTTCCAGCCGCCGTCGGCCACCACGAACACCACGTCGGCCCGCTCGCCGGCCTTGACGGCCTTGCGCGCGACGCCGAGGGCGGCGTGCAGGGCGGCGCCGGTGGACACGCCCGCGAAGATGCCCTCGGAGGTCAGCAGCTCGCGGGTGCGGCGCAGCGCGTCGGCCGACCCCACGGAGAACCGGGTGGTCAGCACCGACTCGTCGTACAGCTCGGGGATGAAGCCCTCGTCCACGTTGCGCAGCCCGTAGACCAGCTCGCCGTAGCGCGGCTCGGCGGCCACGATCTGCACGCCGGGAACCCGCTCGCGCAGGAAACGGCCGACGCCCATGAGGGTCCCCGTGGTGCCCAGACCCGCCACGAAGTGGGTCACGGTGGGCAGGTCCTCCAGGATCTCCGGCCCGGTCGTCTCGTAGTGGGAGCGCCAGTTGGCCGGGTTGCCGTACTGGTAGAGCATGACCCAGTCGGGATGGGACGCGGCCAGGTCCTTGGCCACCCGCACCGCCTCGTTGGAGCCGCCCGCGGCCGGCGAGGAGATGATCTCGGCGCCCCACATGCGCAGCAGCTGACGGCGTTCCTCGGAGGTGTTCTCCGGCATGACGCACACCAGCCGGTACCCCTTGAGCTTGGCCGCCATGGCCAGCGAGATGCCGGTGTTGCCGCTGGTCGGCTCCAGGATCGTGCAGCCCGGGGTGAGCAGGCCGTCCTTCTCGGCCTGCTCGACCATCCACAGCGCGGGCCGGTCCTTGACGGAGCCGGTGGGGTTACGGTCCTCCAGCTTGGCCCACACGCGCACGTCCGGCGACGGGGACAGCCGCGGCAGCCCGACCATGGGCGTCCGGCCGACCGAGTCGATCAGGGATGCGAACCGCATGTCATCCGCCGGCGACGGCCGGGAGGACGGTCACCGTGTCGCCGTCGGAGACGGGGGTGCCGAGCCCGCCGAGGAAGCGCACGTCCTCGTCGTTCAGGTAGACGTTGACGAACCGGCGCAGGCCGTTGCCGTCGACGAGGCGTTCCTTGATGCCGGGGTGGCGGGACTCCAGGTTGGCGATCAGCTCGTCCAGGGTGGCGCCCTCGGCGCTGACGGCCTTGGCGCCGTCGGTGTAGTTACGCAGGATGGTCGGAATGCGGACCTCGATGGCCATCGCTGTCAATCTCCTCGATCTGGTCGTCGTCCCATCGGCATGCAACGCCGACGGCCGGCTGGGAATTTCCTGGTCGGGTTCCTGATCAGCGGGGACGACAGTCGTACAGGAGGACAGCAGGAGTGTGCGCGAAGAGGAAACTCTGCACAGGCCCGCCCATCATGGGACGAACCTTACCTCTTCCTCGCTGATCTCACCGTCCACGATGCGGTACGAGCGGAACTCGACCTCGTTCTCGTCCCTGGTCGAGACGAGGACGTAGTGGGCGTTCGGCTCCGACGCGTACGAGACGTCCGTCCGCGACGGGTACGCCTCGGTGGCGGTGTGGGAGTGGTAGATCACCACCGGCTCCTCGTCGCGGTCGTCCATCTCACGCCAGACGCGGAACTGCTCCATCGAGTCGAACCGGTAGAACGTCGGCGAACGCTCGGCGTTCTCCATCGGGATGAACCGCTCCGGCACCCCGTCCCGCCCCGCGATCACCCCGCACGCCTCGTCGGGGTGGTCGGCACGAGCATGGGCGACGATCTTGTCAACCAGTTCCTGCGAGATGGTCAGCATGCAGCGGAAGTTACCAGAGGGCCCGGACCAGGCTGTCCTGCAGGTAGGTGAGCCAGTCGTAGGTGACGAACGCCGGATAACGCGGGTCGTCCTCGGACATCGACTCCAGCTCCTGGTGGATCTCCTCGGTCACCTCCAGGCGGGTGCCGAGCGTGAGCCGCACGTCGTTGAGCGCGCGCATCCACGCCTGGGCCTGCTCAGGGGTCAGCTCCACCCGGCCCGGCTCGGCGGTGTCGAGCAGGGTCTGGGCGTCGGAGCGCTTGCCGTCGCGCAGCGTCGCCTCGGTGTAGCGGCGGAACTCCGACGACTCCCGCTCGTCCTCGTAGGCCGACGGGAACAGCCGCGCCAGCACCGGGTCCGACGGCGCCTTCCCGTCGCCGATGCCCAGCGCCCGCTCCAGCGGGTCGTCGCTCGTCTGACCGGGCGCGACCAGCCCGAGCACCATCGAGACGAGCGAACGCAGGATCGAGACCTCTGCGGCGTCGAACGCCGCGATCACGCCCCCGCCGCGTCCGGGGGAGAATCCCGAGCTCACGAGCGCCGCCTCACTTGACCGAGTCCGGCTGGACCGTGGCCCAGAGCCCGTAGGAATGCAGAATCTGCACGTCGCGTTCCATCTCCTCGCGGGTGCCGCTGGACACGACGGCCTTGCCCTTGTGGTGGACGTCCATCATCAGCTTCTCGGCCTTCTCCCGGGTGTAGCCGAAGACCGTTTGGAAGACATAGGTCACATAGGACATCAGGTTGACCGGGTCATTCCAGACGATCGTGACCCATGGCAGATCGGGCCGGACGTCCTGTGAAGGACGCTCGACGGTGATTGGAGCCGTGCTACCCACATTCATGAGTCTGCCCTATGTGGGCCGTACTCTCGAACTCGTGACGATGACCATGAGCACGGCGTTGCTCACAGATCACTATGAGCTGACGATGCTGCAGGCGGCCCTGCGGAGCGGTGCCGCGCACCGGCGGGCGGTCTTCGAGGTGTTCGCCCGCCACCTGCCCGGAGGACGCCGTTACGGGGTCGTCGCCGGCACCGGACGGGTCCTCGACGAGCTCGAACGCTTCCGCTTCGGCCCCGACGAGATCGACTTCCTCCGCGAGCGGCGGGTGGTCGACGAGGAGACCCTCGGTTTCCTCGCCGACTACCGGTTCTCCGGCGGCATCCACGGCTACCGCGAGGGCGACCTGTACTTCCCCGCCTCCCCCATCATGATCGTCGAGGGCACGTTCGCCGAGGCCGTGCTGCTCGAAACCCTCATCCTGTCGATCCTCAACCACGACTGCGCGATCGCCTCGGCCGCCTCCCGGATGGTGAACGCCGCCGGCGCCCGGCCGATCATCGAGATGGGCTCGCGCCGCACGCACGAGCAGGCCGCCGTCGCCGCCGCCCGCGCCGCCTACCTCGCCGGGTTCGCCTCCACCTCCAACCTCCAGGCCGGGCGGGCGTACGGGATCCCGACGGCGGGCACGGCCGCCCACGCCTTCACCCTGCTGCACGACTCCGAACACCAGGCGTTCGAAGCTCAGATCGCCTCGCTCGGCCCCGACACCACGCTGCTCGTCGACACCTACGACGTGCCCGAGGCCGTGCGCACCGCGGTCGAGCTGGCCGGGGAGAAGCTCGGCGCGGTCCGCATCGACTCCGGCGACCTGGCCGCCGCCGCCCAGGAGGTACGCGAGCAGCTCGACGCGCTCGGCGCCTTCCACACCCGCGTCCTGGTCACCTCCGACCTGGACGAGTACGCCATCGCCGCGCTCGCCGCCGCCCCCGTCGACGGCTACGGCGTCGGCACCTCCCTGGTGACCGGCTCGGGAGTGCCCACAGCCGCGCTGGTCTACAAGCTGGTGGCCCGCGAGACCCGGACCGGCAAGCTGGAGCCGGTGGCCAAGCGGTCGGTGGGCAAGCCGTCGCGGGGCGGGCTCAAACACGCCTACCGCCTGCTGGACGAGTTCGGCCACTACGAGACCGAGCTGGTCAGCACGTCCGGGCTGGTGCCGGCGGGCGGCGTGCCGCTGCTGACCGAGCTCGTGCGCGACGGCGAGATCGTCGGCCGGGAACCCCTCGCCGAGGCGCGGGGACGCCACGCCGAGGCGCTCACCCGCCTGCCGCAGGACGCCCTCCACCTCGTCCGCGGGTACGCGGCGATCCCCACGGAGTTCACCTGACGTATCGTGACCCCTATGGGTACGGCGCTGATCATCGTCGATGTGCAGAACGACTTCTGCGAGGGAGGCAGCCTCCCCGTGGCCGGCGGCTCGGAGGTGGCGGCCGCCATCACCCGCCACGTGGCCGCCCACGGCTACGACCACGTGGTGGCCACCCGTGACCACCACGTCGACCCCGGGCCGCACTTCGCCGACGAGCCCGACTTCGTGACCTCCTGGCCGGCCCACTGCGTGGCCGGCACGCCCGGCGCCGACTTCCACCCGGAGTTCGACACCTCGGCGGTGGAGGAGGTCTTCAGCAAGGGCGCCCACGAGGCGGCCTACAGCGGCTTCGAGGGCGCCTCAGGTGACGGCGTGCCGCTCGCGGAGTGGCTGCACGAGCGCGGCGTGCGCGAGGTCGACATCGTCGGCATCGCCACCGACCACTGCGTCCGCGCCACCGCCGTCGACGCCGTCAAGCACGGCCTCGCGGTCCGTGTGCTGCTCGACCTCACGGCCGGCGTGTCCCGGCAGACGACGGACGCGGCCGTGGCCCAGCTCGACGCCGCCGGCGTCACCCTGCACGGCGCCCCGATCGTCCGCTAGTTCACGTCGGCGGGCAACACGGTGAACGCGTCGCCCCAGAGCGGCTTCATCGCCCGGAAGTGCCGCTGATCGAGCGTCAGCACCCGAGTCGTCTCATAGCGGGCCGCGATGAGCGCCACAGACGCGTCAGTCAGGCCGACCTGCATGCTCGCGTACTGCTCCACGATGTCCGCCGCCTGTCGTACGTCCAGTGCGGACATGACGACCATCTCGTAGAAGCCGCTGGTCATGCTCCGCAGGAAATCGAGCTCGCGACGCACTCCCGCGAGTTTGAGGATCATGTAGTCGGTTTCCGCGAGCACGTACGGGGACAGAAGGATCGCTCCTCGCTCCGTGAAGAGCACGTCGCGGGCCTCCTTGTGCTGCGGCTGTCCCGGGTCGATCGCAGCGAGCAGGCCGCTGGTGTCGAGAACGAGCATCAGGCGCGCCCGCCCTCGCCGAAGCCCTCCGCGAGGATCTCATCGACGCGTTCGGCCGTCAGCGGCTCGTCGCTCAACTCGAAGAGCGGCAGTGTGGGACGGGGCCGCTCGGCCGCGACGTCGTCGCCGAGCATCCGGGCGATCGCCTCGCGCATGTAGGCGTCCTCGGACATGTGATGCGCCCGGGCCGCCTCCGCGACCCGCTGCTTCATGTCCTCCGGCAGGTACAGACTCACCTCTGGCACTCCTCTACGGTAACGCGGCGTCCCTGCGACGCCACGCATCACGAAGAGTACAGGCTTGACTACGATACGTTCATATGGATGCCAAGAACCCGAAGACCTTTCTCCACCCGGGAGGAAAGATCTCTACCACCGGTTCACGTCCCTGCCTGCCGTCACCTGGCGGACTGGGAACCGCCGGGGCGTCATGGTGCCGCCCGGCGGTCCCAGGACCGGCCGCCGGGCGGGGGTGCGGTGGTTCAGCCTCCGTCGCTGTCGAGGCGCGGCGAGCCGCCGTCGTCCAAGCGCTCGGTGGTGCCGCGGGTGTCCTGCTGCGGGGACTGACGACCGGTTCCCTGCTCGGGGCCGGACTCACGGTGCTCGCCCACGTGGGCGCCGTCCTCATTTCGGCCGGTCGTGGCGGGCTTGGGCAGCGGGACCGGCGCGCACTCCTTCACGTCACCCTTGATCACCGAGATGGACAAGCTGGTCGGCGTCTCACCGGGCCCGCTGCCGGAGACCGCCAGCACGAGCGTCTCGCCGCCGCCGACCGCGTTCTTGGTGATGGTGAAGTTCACCTTGCCGCCGTTCGCGTGCAGGCCGGACTCCACCCGTCCCTCGGCCTTGGCGGGCTCGCCCCTGGACGGCTGGCAGGTCTTGCCCTCGGGCAGGTAGTCGACCTGGGCGTCGACGCCCTCGGCCGCCAGCGCCCGCTCCAGCTCCCCCGGGTCGCGGAGCTCGTTGATGGTCACCTTGATCGAGCCGTCGGCCTGTGCGGTGACGGCGAACGCCGCGGACGCGCCGCCGTTGATCACCAGCGCCGCAACGGCGGCCGCCGCGACTCCCGAGAGCGCGGCGGCCAGCTTGACGAAGCGCCGGGAACGCAGCTCCGCCGCGCTGGCCACG
>NZ_JAPNNL010000272.1 GCF_027620315.1 Nonomuraea corallina
GGTGAGCGAGGACGCAGACGGCACCATCGTCGTCACGATCGCCGAACTGCGGGACGCCGACCAGCTGGAACGCGACCTGGCGGAGCTGGGGGTGCGGGCCGACGTCACGTACGCCCCCGCGGGCAAGCGCTGCGACGGACCGCGGGGGGACATCGTCGCGGACCGCACCGCCCTGCGCGAGCCCGGGACGTCGCTGTCGTACCCGAAGGGAGGGAAGCTGACGATCGACCCCGCCCGGATCGGCGCCGACCAGACGCTGGTGATGGAGTTCTCCGAGCGGGATCCGGCCGAGTCGGCGGAAGACGGCATGACGGTCTGGCGTTACGGCGGCTTGATCGTGCGGGGCGAGGTCCGGCCGTGCGCGCTGGTCGACGACGAGTTCTGGAACAAGCCGATCGGGTAGTCAGGCCGACGGGCGGCGGGGCTGGAAGAGCCAGGCGTCGAAGAGGGGATCGAGGCGCTTGCCGGACAGCCGTTCGGCGAGCGCGGTGAACTGCTCCGTCGTCACGCTGCCGTGCCGGTGCTCCGCCGCCCAGGTCTTGAGCAGCGTGAAGAACGTGCGGTCGCCGATCTCCCGGCGCAGGGCGTGCAGCGTCATGGCGCCCCGGGTGTAGATGGACTCGTTGAACAGGTCGTCCGGCCGCGCGTCGCCCGGCGGGTAGGACCAGATCGGGTCGTTCGCGGGCCGGGCGTGGGCCGTCTTGAAGCGCTGCGCGGCGGTGTCGCCGCCGGTGTGCTCGGACCACAGCCACTCGGCGTAGGTGGCGAAGCCCTCGTTGAGCCAGAGGTCCTCCCAGCGTTCGATGCTGAGGCTGTTGCCGAACCACTGGTGGGCCAGCTCGTGGGCGATGATCGACTCACCCGGCTCGAAGCCGCCGTACATGGGCTTGGTCTGGTTCTCCAGCGCGTAGCCGGCGGCGAAGTCGTCGACCACGCCGCCGGTGGAGGAGAACGGGTAGGGGCCGAAGACCGTCACCCAGTGGTCGGTGATCTCGCCGGAGCGGCTGTAGAGCTCGCCGAGCGCGGCGGAGAAGCGCGGGTCGACCGCCGCGAGGTTGCGGATGCCGCCCGCGGTCCGGCCCTCCCGCAGCGTGAACCGGCCCATCGTGGCGGTGGCGAGGTAGGTGACCATCGGGTGCGCCTCGCGCCAGGTGAACGTGGTGCCGCCGCCCGGGGCGGGGGTGCGGCTCACCAGCTCGCCGTTGGCCAGCGCGGTCACCCCGGCGGGCACGGTGATCTCGAAGTCGAAGGTGGCCTTGTCGGCGGGGTGGTCGTTGCCGGGGAACCAGGTCTTGGCGCCGTTGGGCTCGGCGGTGACGAAGGCGCCGTCGGCGGTCGGGATGAACCCGTAGGTGCCGAGGTTGGACGAGCCGCGCACCGGCCGCGGGGTGCCGGAGTAGGCCACCTTGACGGCGAACTCCGCCCCGCGCGCCAGCGGCTCGGCCGGGGTGACGGACAGCTCGTCGCCATCGCGGGAGAACGTGGCCGCCGCGCCGTCGACCGACACCCCGCTGACCCTGAAGCCGTGCAGGTCGAGGTTGAACCGCGACAGCGCCTGGGTGGCCCTGGCCTGGATCGTGGCCTCGCCGTCGAGCCGCCGGCGGGCCGGCGCGTAGCCGATCCGCAGCGCGTAGTGGGCGACGTCGTAGCCGCCGTTGCCGTCGAGCGGGAAGTCGGGGTCGCCGATGCCGGGCGCTCCCACGCCCGGCTCGGCGGTGTCCGTCGGGCCGCTGTCGGACCCGGTCGCACCCTGTGACGGCTCGCCGGTCGCGCCGCATCCCAGCAGGCCCAGCGCGGTCAGCAGCGCGGTCAGCAGCGCGGTCAGCAGTGCGGCGGCGCGGCGTGTCATCGACCCCATGCGCGGGACCGCCCCCTTCCGATACGTGATCAGAAGAGTACGCTGCGTCAACCGCTGATCACCACCCGCTCGGCGGAAGCGGCGGCCCCGGGTGCGTCAGAGGTTGCCCCGGCGCTCCTGCTCGCGTTCGATGGCCTCGAACAGGGCCTTGAAGTTGCCCTTGCCGAACCCGAGCGAGCCGTGGCGCTCGATGAGCTCGAAGAAGACCGTCGGGCGGTCCTGCACCGGCTTGGTGAAGATCTGCAGCAGGTAGCCGTCCTCGTCCCGGTCCACCAGGATCTTGCGCTTCTTCAGCTCCTCGATCGGCGCGCGCACGGTGCCGATGCGGGCGCGCAGCTCGGGGTCGTCGTAGTACGAGTCGGGCGTGTCGAGGAACTCGACCCCGGCGGCCCGCATGTGGTCGACCGTGGTGAGGATGTCGTTGGTGGCCAGCGCGACGTGCTGGACGCCGGGCCCGCCGTAGAACTCCAGGT
This sequence comes from Nonomuraea corallina, assembly GCF_027620315.1. Classification (GTDB taxonomy): domain Bacteria; phylum Actinomycetota; class Actinomycetes; order Streptosporangiales; family Streptosporangiaceae; genus Nonomuraea; species Nonomuraea corallina. The sequence goes on from NZ_JAPNNL010000272.1 coordinate 2,332, forward strand.
ACTCGTCGATCTGCGACTTCTTGCGGCTGACGGCCGGCTCGTTGAGCGGGAACTTGACCTTGCGCGAGCCGTCGGCCACGACCTTCGACATCAGCGCCGAGTACTCGGTGGCGATGTCGTCGCCGATGAACTCGGCCATGTTCGTGAAGCCCATGACCTCGCGGTAGAACGCGACCCACTCGTCCATCTTGCCGAGCTCCACGTTGCCGACGCAGTGGTCGACGGCCTGGAACAGCCTCCCGGTCTTGGTGGCGGGCGGGGCCACGAGGGGCTGCGCGGGCGCGTACCCGGGCAGGTAGGTGCCGGCGTAGTTGGACCGGTCGACCAGCGTGTGGCGGGTCTCCCCGTACGTGGCGATGGCGGCGACCACGACCTTGCCGTGCTCGTCCTCCAGGACGTGCGGCTCGGCCAGCCCGCGGGCGCCGTGCGTGACGGCGTGCCGGTAGGCGGCCTCCACGTCGGGCACGTCGAGCGCGAGGTCGATCACTCCGTCGCCGTGCTCGGCCACGTGCCTGGCCAGGTCCGTGCCGGGCCTGAGGGACGCGCGGAACTCGAAGGTGGCGCCGCCGGAGGTGAGCACGTAGGCCGCCTCGTCGCGGCTGCCGTTCTCCGGGCCGCGGTAGGCCACCAGCTTCATCCCGAACGCCGTCGCGTAGTAGTGGGCGGACTGCTTGGCGTTCCCGACCGCGAACACCACAGCGTGCATACCGTTCACCGGAAAGACATCACTCATACTGATAACTCTCGATTTTGATGGACGAGTTGCGCAAGAGTTGCTTCAATGAGTGGACAACCTGTCCAGTCTTCTGGCCCGTACGGCGGAGAACCTGTACATCATGACGATCGATCACCTGGACTCCCGGCTGCTCGCGCTGCTCACCGCGGAGCCGAGGCTCGGCGTGCTGGAGTGCTCGCGGCGGCTCGGCGTGGCCAGGGGCACCGTCCAGGCGCGGCTGGACCGGCTCATGTCCAGGGGGGTGATCACCGGGTTCGGGCCCGACGTCTCGACGGCGGCGCTCGGCTACGACGTGACCGCCTTCGTGCTGCTGGAGATCCGGCAGGTCGCCGGCCACGAGCCGGTGGCGCACCGGCTGGCGCACATCCCCGAGGTCCTGGAGGTCCACACCGTCACCGGCGGCAGCGACCTCATGTGCCGGGTCGTGGCGCGGACGAACGCCGACCTCCAGCGCGTCATCGACGAGATCGTCGAGGTCCGGGGCGTGGTCAGGACCTCCTCGATCATCGCGCTGGACACTCCGGTTCCCTACCGAGTGTTGCCATTGGTCGCCGATGTCCCACGCCGGGCGGCCCGGGAGTCGTAGCATCGCCGGGAGGGACGAGGCACCGTTGTCGAGCGCTTACCCTTGACATTCGCCTGAACGCGGGGGAGGCGTGGCGGGGTGGTGAAGAAGGCGATGCGTAAGCGGAGAGTGCTCCGGTTCCTGCTCATCGGGGGAGCGGCGGGGTTCGTGGTGCTGGCCGCGCTGTTCGGCATCGCCTGGGCCATGACCCCCATCCCCGACAGCACGCAGAAGGACGCGACCGCCCAGGGGTCGGTCATCTACTACCGCGACGGCAAGACCGTCATCGCCCGGCAGGGCGTCGACCGCAGGAACGTCGAGCTGGCCAAGGTGCCCGCCCACGTGCGCGAGGCCGTCATCGCCGCCGAGAACCGCTCCTTCTACGACGACAGCGGCGTCTCGGTCAAGGGCACCGCCCGCGCCCTGTGGTCCACCGTCACCGGCAAGCAGATCCAGGGCGGCTCCACCATCACCCAGCAGCTCGTCCGCAACTACTACAGCGGCCTGAGCCAGGAGCGCTCCGTCATCCGCAAGGCCAAAGAGATCATGATCTCGATCAAGGTCGACCAGTCCAAGTCGAAGGACTGGGTGCTGGAGCAGTACCTCAACACGATCTACTTCGGCCGCGGGGCCAACGGGGTGCAGGCGGCCGCCCGCGCCTACTTCGGCGAGGACGTCGACCGGCTCACCGTCTCCGAGGGCGCCTACCTGGCCGCGGTGATCCAGCAGCCGTCCCGGTTCGCCGACCCGAAGGGCCTCGACCGCCAGGCCGTCGAGGCCCGCTGGCGGTCGGTGATCCAGGCCATGACCCAGACCGGCGCGCTCACCGCCGCCGAGGCCGAGGCGCAGCGCTTCCCTGAGTTGAAGGCGGCCAAGAAGCCGTTCCAGCTCAAGGGCCAGGCCCAGTACATGCTCCAGCAGGTCACCGACGAGCTGAACCGGCGCGGCTACACCGACGAGGACATCAACGGCGGCGGCCTGAAGATCGTCACCACCTTCGACAAGAAGCTCATGGAGGCGGCCGAGCGGGCGGTCAAGGACACCCTGCCGGACGCCACGCCCAAGAAGATCCGCACCGGCCTGGCGGCCGTGGACCCCGCGACGGGCGAGGTGGTCGCCTTCCACGGCGGCAGCCCGGACAGGTCCCAGTACGACAACGCGTTCTCGGCCAAGGTCATGGCCGGGTCCACGTTCAAGCCCTACACGCTGGCGGCGGCGCTGGAGAGCGGGCTGGGGCTGTCCACCCGCGTCAACGGCAACTCGCCGATGCGGGTGGCGGCCGACCCCGACCACCCGATCCCCAACGACGGCGGCCGCTCCTACGGCCAGATCGACCTGGTGAGCGCGATCCGCAACTCGGTCAACACCGCCTTCGTCGACCTCGCCCAGAAGGTCGGCCCGCGCAAGGTCGCCGCCACCGCCGAGGCCATGGGCATCCCGGCCGAGCAGCTCCGGCCGCACGTGCACGCCGCCTCGTTCCCGCTCGGCGTGGCCTCCGTCAGCGCCGTGCAGAACGCCTCCGGCTTCGCCACCTTCGCCAACGCGGGCGTCCACATGGAGACGCACGTCATCAAGTCGGTCACGAACGCCGACGGGGCGAAGGACGTGGTCAAGCCCGCCGCCACCCAGGCCGTCAGCGAACGGGCCGCCGCCGACGCCACGTACGCCATGCGGCAGGTCGTCCAGTACGGCACCGGCACCGCCGCCCGCCTCTACGACCGGCCCGTGGCGGGCAAGACGGGCACCACCGACGACTCCAGGGCGGTGTGGTTCACCGGGTTCACGCCGCAGCTCGCGACCGCCGTCAACATGTTCCGCGACGACAACGGGACGGTCTCCGTGCCCGGCTACGGGGTGCAGTTCGGCGGCCAGCTGCCCGCCCAGGTGTGGCGGGCGTTCATGACCGAGGCGATGGAGGGGAAACCGGTCGAGCAGTTCCCCGACCCGTCGGGCCTGGCCGGGCCGACCGGCTACGACGAGCCGGGCGACCAGGACCGCGACTGGAGCGGCGAGACGCCGTCGCGGCAGCCGGAGCAGTGGGACGAGCGGCCCACCCAGGAGGAGACGCAGCCGCCGCCCACCGACGACGAGCCGTCCGCGGAGCCCGACCCCGACGAGAACGCCCGGCAGCTGCAGACTCCCGAGGAGGAGAACGGCCCGCCGGTCGACGAGGCGCCCGAGCCCGAGCCGACGTCCGGCCCCGCCGACAACAGCGGCGCCCGCCCGTCCCCCTTCGGCTGACCGCCGCCCGGCCGGGTCACGAGCCCGCGCCCGCTCGTTCCCCCTTCGGCTGACCGCCGTCCGGCCGGGTCCCGCCCGCCCCCATCCGGTTGACCGCCGCCCGGCCGGTCAGCGGCGTAGTTGGGCGCGCAGGTCCTCGGGGGTGGTGACCGGCATCTTGCAGGTGAACCCCTGGCACACGTACGCGGCCGGCGCGCCGCTGATGAGGCC
>NZ_JAPNNL010000273.1 GCF_027620315.1 Nonomuraea corallina
GGCCACCCGCCGACTCACCCACGCCAACGGCGCCGACCGCACCGGACTCGGCCGGCTGATCGAGCTGACCGCCGGCCACAGCGCCGGCGACACGCTCGTCACGGTCGCGCTGGCCGGCACCGTCTTCTTCGGGGTGCCCGTCGGCGAGGCCCGCGGCCCGGTGGCGCTCTACCTGGTCATCACGATGCTGCCGTTCGCGCTGCTGGCGCCGTTCGTCGGGCCGATCCTGGACCGGTTCAGGTCGGGCCGGCGCTACGTGATGGCCGGCACGCTGTTCGGCCGCGGCCTGCTCTGCTTCGCGATGGCGGCGGCGGTCGGCCCGCAGGACCTGCTGACGCTGTTCGCGGGCGCGCTGGGCGTGCTGGTGCTGTCGAAGGCCTACAACGTGTCGCGTGCCGCGATCATGCCGAGCGTGCTGCCCGCCGACATCACGCTGGTGTCGGCGAACGCCAGGGTGGCGCTGTTCTCGCTGGTGACGGCGGGCGTGATGGTGCCGGTCGGGGCGGGGCTGACGCTCTGGCTGGGCAGCGCCACCATGCTGCGCGTGGTGATGGTGGTGTTCCTGGTCGCCGGGGTCTTCGCGGTCCGGCTGCCGCGCCACGTCGACTCGCCCGACCTGGAGGAGGAGACGCCCGAGGAGGGCAGGGCGCCGCGCTGGCGGACGCTGCTCCAGGTGGGCCCCGCGGTGGCCGAGGCCGTCTGGGCGAACGTCGCCATCCGGCTGTTCTCCGGCTTCCTGCTGTTCTTCCTGCTCTTCCTGGTGCAGGACAAGGCGGTGCCGTGGCTGGCCCCGCCCGCGCCCGACCCGTTCTTCGACCTGACCAAGACCATCGGCGTGCTGGCCCTGGCCGCCGGGCTGGGCGGCCTGATCGGCGCGGTGATCGCCAACTGGACGCGCAACCACGCGCCCGGGCTGATCGTGCTGCTCACGCTCGCCACGACGGCGGTCACCGCCGTCGTCACCGCCGTCCTGTTCGGGCTGTGGGCCGCGGTGGCCATCTCGGTCGTCACCGCCTTCGCCCAGGAGCTGGGCAAGCTCGCGCTGGACGCGATCGTGCAGCAGGAGATCGGGGAGGAGGTGCGCTCGTCGACGTTCGGCGTGGTCGAGGCGTTCCTCCAGCTCGCCTGGGTGTTCGGCGGCCTGATCGGGCTGGGCCTGTCGCTCACGGAGAGCAGCACCGCCGGGCTGGTCACGCTGGCCGCCGTGCTCACCGTCACGCTCGGCTGGCTCGTCGTACGGCGCCGCGCCCGCATCCGGACGGCCGGGGCGCGGGCCAGGCAGGCCGCCGCGCACGCCGAGACGGCCCCGTACGCGCCGCCCGAGCCGGTCGACCGCACCAAGCCGCTGACCAACCCGCCCTGAGAACGGGAAGCTAGACGTCGAGGTCGTCGGCGACGGCCCGCAGCACCACGGCGACCTTCTTGGCGTGCGCGGCGTCGGGGTGCTTGCCCCGCTGGTAGGACGTCGACAGCCCGTCGAGCAGCTTGATCAGGTCCTCGACGATCACCACCATCTCGTCCGGCTTCTTCCGCTTGGCCTTGGGCTTGGTCTTGGCCAGCGTCGGCGGCTGCTCCAGGATCCGCACGGAGAGCGCCTGCTGGCCGCGCCTGCCCTCGGCCACGCCGAACTCGACCTTCTGCCCGGGCTTGAGAGGCCCGGCGTCGGGCGGCAGCGCGGAGGAATGCACGAAGACCTCACCACCGTCGTCGCGGGTGAGGAAGCCGAACCCCTTGTCGGCGTCGTACCACTTGACCTTGCCACTCGGCACAGGAGGACCTCGTTCAGAACGTCGTGGATGAGGTGAATGGATGTAGGTTATGCCCCGTAGCGCTACAGAGCGACCGGGTAATTGCCGGTGAATTACCCGAGTTCGTGACGCTGTTGCCAACCGGCGAACCAATCGGCGAATTCGGTCAGGTCGCCCAACGCCACGTCCGCCCCGTGCTCGCGCAACTGCCCCACCGTGTAAGGGCCGGTGGCGACCGTGACGCTGACCGCGCGGCCGGCCCGCGCCGCTTCGATGTCGGCGACGTGATCGCCGACATATGCGGCGGCGCCGAAAGCGGTGAGCGCCGCGCCTTTGTCGGCGCCGAAAACGGACCCCACGATGTGGTCCACGTCGAACCCCAGTCTGCGCACGGTGGTCGTCGCGTCGCGCAGATTCTTGCCCGTCACCACGATGACCCGGCCGCCCCGGGACTTGACGCTCTCGACGGCCTCGTGCGCGCCCGCCATCGCGACGTGCACGGGCACCCCCACCTCGGGATAGATCTCCCGGTACAGGTCGGCCGCGGCCGCGATCTCCTCGGCGGGCAGCCAGTTGGCCAGCTCGGTCTCGAGCGGCGGGCCGAGCCTGGCGACGATCGCCCGGCTGTCCATGGGCACGCCGAGCCGGGCCGACAACTCGTCGTAGACGGCCGCGATGCCGATCCTGGTGTCGGCAAGGGTCATGTCGAGGTCGAATCCCACCGATGTCGCCACATCTGAAGGATGCCAAAGAACCTTCTGATACGCGTAACGGCCGATGTCATGGGACCGTAGACATCGGAAGGTCCTGCCCCGGCCGTCCAGGTCCGTCCGGACCGGCGGCTACCCTCCATGACCGGAGGTATCACGAACGACATGACGACATCGCCGAGCACGGAAGGCTCCGGGACCCCACCCGCGAGGGCCGCCGCGACCCACACCCGCGAGCGGATCATCGACGAGGCCCTGCGGCTGTTCGCCGAACGCGGCTACGCCGCCACGTCGGTGGCCGAGATCGAGGCCGCCTCCGGCCTCTCACCCGGCGCCGGCGGGCTCTACCGGCACTTCAAGTCCAAGTACGAGGTGCTGTCCGCGGCGATCAACGAGCACGCCGCCCGCACCCGCGGACAGGTGGCGGGCAGCCTCGCCGAGCTGAACGCCATGGAGACCTCCGCGGACCTGGAGGACCGGCTGTCGCACCTGTGCCGGGCGGGGCTGGCCAAGGTGCGCGAGGAGTCGGAGCTGACCCGGATCTTCTTCCGCGACCTGAGCCAGTTCCCCGAGCTGGTGGCCGTGGTCCGGCAAGGGCTGCTGCAGCCGATGTTCGACGCCATCGTGACGTGGTTCCAGGCCCAGCCCGAGTACCGCTCGGCGGACGTCGACTGGCAGGCCGTCTCGGCCGTGCTGGGCGGCGCCGTGGTGCAGTACCGGCTGTTCCAGGAGACGGTGGGCGAGTCGCTGGGCCACACCGAGAAGGAGAGGTTCGTGGCGGCCTGGGTGCGGCTGGCCGTCGGGCTGCTGCCGACGCCCGCCGCCGTTCACTCCTGATCGATCAGCCGGTAGGCCAGCCAGGCCACGCCCACCCCCGTACCGATCATGAACATGACCCCGCTCGCGTTGAAGAACTCGGCCACGAACCTCTGCAGCCCCGGCTCGCCGCCGACCCGGAGGCCGCCCACGACCAGGCCGCCGGCGCCGTAGCCGAGCAGCGGGGCGGCCACGCCGATCAGCCGGTCGCGCGGCTTCCAGGCGTCGCCGAACATCACCAGCGCCGCGCCGGCCGCCCACACCATCACCGGCACCTGGAAGATGGCCACGGGCCGCAGGCCCAGCGGCACCAGGAGCCCGGCCACCACCAGGACCACCAGGGCGGCGGCCTCGCGGGGGTGCTCCTTGACCACGGTCCTGGCGTCCCTGCCCTCGGTGACCATGGGGTTGGCCACCGACATGGCGGCCCTGCGCAGCCCCGCGAACGGCAGCTCCCGCCCCTGCCTGGCCGACAGCCGGCCACGCGGCGGCAGGTCGTCGCGGATCGGGGGGAAGGCGACCGTGGTTCTCCCTCCGCCGGGCTCGGCCAAGCGCCGGGCCTCGCGTTCCACCAGTTTCACCGGGTCGCCGAAGCGGGCGAGCAGCTTCGTCACGTCACCGGCGCTCTGGCTGCCCCGGCGCTCCTCCTCGATCCTGGCCCGCAGCCGCCGGGTGAAGTCGAGTCGCTGCTCGGGCCTCAGCACGCCGTGGGCCGCGTCGGCGGCCTTGCTGACGTAGTTGAGGATCAACAGGTCGGCTCGTTCTCTCACGCCTGGCAATGCTGCCTCAATCAGCAGGGACATACCATGGCAACGATGGAGTTCACGGAGTGGATCAGGGGGCGCACCGACGAGCAGCTGCGGGCGCTGGTGACGGCGCGTCCCGAGCTGATCACTCCGGTGCCGGCGCATCTGGAGGGCCTGGCCGCGCGGGCGAGCAGCCCCTCGGCGATCGCCCGGGTGCTCGACCGGCTCGACCGTTTCACGCTCGCCGTGGTCGAGACGCTGGCCGCGCGGAGCGGCCCGGTGCGGAAGACGGCGCTGCGCGAGCTGATCGCGGCGGCGCTGGCGGCGGGCCGGCCGGAGCCCGCGCTGACGGCCGCGCTCGACCGGCTGCGCGAGCTGGCGCTGGTGTACGGCCCCGACAGCGCGCTCGACCTGGCCCCCGGCGTGCGCAAGGTGCTGGACGACCCGGCGGGGCTGGGCCCGCCCGCCGACGTGGCGTTCCGCCATCACCCGCCGGAGCAGCTCGACGAGCTGGCCGACGACATCGCCCCCGGCTCGACCGGCTCGGGCCGGGAGCGGCTTGCGGCGGCGCTGGCCGAGCCGGGCGGGCTGATCGAGGAGGTGTCCCCGGAAGCGCGGGCCGCGCTGGAGCAGCTCGCCTGGGGCCCGCCGACCGGCCGGGTGCCCAACGCCAGGCGCGAGGTGCGCGTCGCCTCCGCGCGCTCGCCGATCGAGCAGTTGCTGGCCCGGGGCCTGCTGGCGGCGACGGGCGAGGAGAGCGTGACGCTCCCCCGCGAGGTGGGCCTCCACCTGCGGGGTGGCCGGGTCCATCGCGACCTGGCGGCGCTGCCGCCCGCGCTGAAGGGCGTGGCGCGCGACCAGGAGCTGTCCGACCGCACGGCGGCCGGGCAGGCGTTCGCGTTCGTGCGGGCGGTCGAGGAGCTGTGCGAGCGGTGGAGCATCGAGCCGCCGGGCGTGCTGCGCACCGGGGGCCTGGGCGTGCGCGACATGAAGCGCACGGCCGGCGAGCTGGACCTGCCCGAGTGGGCCGCCGCGCTGGTGGTCGAGGTCGCGTACGCGGCGGGCCTGATCGCGTCGGGCGGCGGCGTCGACGGCGAGTGGCTGCCGACCGCCGGCTACGACCTGTGGCGGGTCCGGTCGACCGCCGACCGGTGGGTGGCGCTGGCCGCGGCCTGGCTGGCGATGGACCGGGTGCCGGGCCTGGTGGGCGAGCGTGACGACCGCGACAAGCCGCTCAACGCGCTCCACCCCGACCTGCGCCGCTCGTCGGCCGCCGGGGTACGCGCGGCCACGCTGGGCGTGCTGGCGTCCGCGCCGGGGCTCGCCCCGTCCCACGACTCGGTGCTCGAACGGCTCGCGTGGGAGCAGCCGCGCCGCCGGGGGCCGCTACGCGATCAGCTGACTGAGTTCACGCTGCGGGAGGCGGAGCAGCTCGGCCTCACCGGGCTGGGCGCGCTGTCCGGCCACGGCCGGGCCCTGACGTCCGGCGAGGAGGCGGCGCCGGTGCTGGCCCCGCTGCTGCCCCAGCCGGTCGATCACGTGCTGCTGCAGGCCGACCTGACGGCGGTCGCGCCGGGGCCGCTGACCAGCGAGCTGAACCGCTGGATGACGCTGGCCGCCGACGTGGAGTCCAAGGGCGGCGCGACCGTCTACCGGTTCGGCGAGAGCTCGATCCGCCGCGCCCTGGACGCGGGCCAGGCCGCCGAGGAACTGCTGGCCATGCTCGAACGCCACTCGGCCACGCCGGTGCCGCAGGCGCTGTCGTACCTCGTCGCCGACGTGGCGCGGCGGCACGGCCGGATCCGCGTCGGCACAGCCGGCGCCTACGTCCGCTGCGACGACCCGGCGCTGCTGGACCAGATCACCGCCGACCGGCGGTCGGCGGCGCTGCGCCTGCGCAGGCTGGCGCCGACGGTCATCGCCTCGCGTTCGTCGCGGGCGGTGCTGGTCGACTCGCTGCGCGCGATGGGGTACGCGCCGGTCCCCGAGTCGCTCGACGGTGACGTGATCATCTCCCAGCTCGACAGCAGGCGCACCGAGGGCCCGGCCCCGGCCCGCCAGG
>NZ_JAPNNL010000274.1 GCF_027620315.1 Nonomuraea corallina
CCGCCGTCCGGCCGCCGCGTCGTGCTCGTCGGCGGCCCCGACGTGCCCCACGCCAAGGCCGAGGTACGGGCCATCGAGGAGCTGTACGAGGCCCGCGACCTCACCGTGCTCGACGAGGGGGCCGCCACCGCGCAGGCGGTGCTGTCGGCCATCGACGGCTGCCGGCTCGCCCACCTGGCCGCCCACGGCACCTTCCGCGCCGACAGCCCGATGTTCTCCGCGCTCCACCTCGACGACGGCCGGCTCACCGGCTACGACCTCGAACGCCTGCGCCGCGCCCCCTACCGGCTCGTCCTGTCCAGCTGCGACTCCGCCCAGATGGCCGCCGTCGGCGCCGACGAACTGCTCGGCCTGGCCACCGCGCTGCTCCATCTGGGCACCGCCGGCATCGTGGCCAGCGTGGTGCCGGTCAACGACGAGACCGTGGTCCCGCTCATGGTCAGGCTGCACGCCGGGCTCAGCGGCGGGCTCGGCCTGGCCGAGGCGCTGCGGCGGGCCAGGGGCGACGACGTGTCGTTCATCGCGATCGGGGCCTGACCGCCAGGGTGGTGTGCCTTGATCGGACGCTGGTGATCATGTGACAATTCGCTTACACAGCGATATCTGCGGGTGTATGGGGGTAATCACCGATGATCCGCATGCCGGCCGAGCGGCCATGAGGCTGCCCGGCGAGCTGGACGAGGCGTTCGAGCTCGGCCGGACGTGCGCGCTGGCCGCCGAGTGCGACCGGGACCTGCGGCGCTGTGCCCAGATGTACGGCGGTCTGTTCCCGGGGGCGGCGTTCGGGCCGGAGCTGTATGCGGCGCTGTCGCTGGCGAACGCGTTCGGCGCGCCGTGGGCCACCGCCGACCGGCTCAAGGTGGTCAACAGGGCCGCCCTGTGGGTGCGCGCCCTGGAACGGCTCGTCGACCACACCGCCACCACTCGCGAACAGGTCAACCAGCTGATCCGCGACTGCCTGGAGGTCGCCGACGGCGCCCCGCCCCGTACGGCGGCCACCCGCTTCCTGGCCGACCTGCGCGACGAGCTGGCCACCGTCAAGGAGTTCGCCGACCTGCACTGGCTCTGGCGCGACCAGCTCGGCAGGACCCTGGCGGGGATGGCCAGGGCGTGGGTGTGGCGTGACAGCGCGGCCGAGGTCTCGCTCGACCACTACGTCGGCAACGCCGACAGCCACGGCAGCTGCTTCGTCGACCTGTCCCACCTCATCTACGCCGGCGACGCCTGGGCCAGGGAGCACCTGGAGGAGCTGCGGCCGGTCAGCGAGCAGGTGCAGCGCTACCTCCACCTGCTCGGCGACCTCGCCTCGTACCGCAGGGACCTGAGCTGGGGCGGGCTCAACGTGCTGCTGCTCGGGGTGGCCAGGGCGGAGGTCAACGAGGCCATGGCGGGCCTCGCCCGCGAGGCGGGCGAGCGGATCCGCGGGGTGGGCGAGCCCAGCCCGCGGACGGCCACCTACCTGTGGCGACAAATCGGCTTTACCGCTGGTTATCACAATATTTCGGCCCATCTTCCGGCGAACTAGCGAAGCGCTACGAAATCCTGACAAGCGGGTTTACTAGCTCGATATCAGAGCCATCCGCAGAGGCGCCAGGCGGCAAAAGTGACATATTCATTTCAGCGAGGCATGGGCACTTGAGTGAGTTTTGCGACATTGCTAAGGTGACTCGATGCCGGGCACGTGGACTTCTTGACTCACCTTGACACGCCGTTGACCGAAGGTGAGCCCGCGGGCGCGGCGCGGGCCAGGGAAGGACCTACAGGCGGTGCTGGATGGACTTCGGGCGTTCTGATCACTGGCGGATGCCCATCCCGATCAAGATCGTGATCGCCGGAGGCTTCGGCGCGGGCAAGACCACCATGGTCGGCGCGGTGTCCGAGACCAGGACCGTGCGCACCGAGGAGATGCTCACCCACGCCGGCGCCGGCGTCGACGACCTGACCGGCGTGGAGACCAAGCCCACCACCACCGTGGCGATGGACTTCGGCCGCATCACCATCGGCGGCGACTACACGCTCTACCTCTTCGGCACCCCCGGGCAGGAGCGGTTCCTGTTCGTCTGGGACGAGCTGGCGGTGGGCGCGCTCGGCGCCGTCGTGCTGGCCGACACCCGGCGCCTGGCCGACTGCTTCCCGGCCGTCGACTACTTCGAGAAGCGCGAGCAGCCCTTCGTGGTGGCGCTCAACTGCTTCGACGGCGCCCGGCCCTTCACCATCGGCGAGGTCCGCCAGGCGCTCGGCCTCGACCCCGGGGTGCCGATCGTGCGCTGCGACGCCCGCCGCCGCGACTCCGGCAGGGACGTCCTGATCGCCCTCGTCGAGCACGCGATGCGCAAGGGCGCCTCCCCGGTCGGGACCATGTCGTGAGCGCGACCGGCTACCTTTGACCGATGGAGGAGATCGACCGCCGGATCGTCGCGCTGCTGGCCAGCGACGGCCGGATGAGCTTCACCGACCTGGCCAGGGAGACCGGGCTCTCTGTCTCGGCCGTGCACCAGCGGGTGCGCCGCCTGGAGAAGCGCGGCGTGGTGCGCGGCTACGCCGCGATCGTCGACCACGACGCGATCGGGCTGCCGCTCACCGCGTTCATCTCGATCAAACCGATCGACCCCGCGGCGCCCGACGACGCCCCGGAGCGGCTGGCCCACCTCAGCGCCATCGAGGCGTGCCACAGCGTCGCGGGTGACGAGAGCTACATCCTCAAGGTGCGCGTCGCGTCCCCCGTGGCGCTGGAGGAGCTGCTGCAGCAGATCCGGGCCGCGGCCAACGTCTCCACCCGTACTACGGTGGTGCTGAGCACGCCGTACGAGCATCGCGCCCCGGACGTGACGCAGGCCGGCGAGGGCGCCGGCGCGGGCTGAGCGCCCCGCCCGCTCGAGATCACGGAGCCGTCGTCCCACGGGAGCACCACATGACCAAGAGCACCGCCGCCCCGGCCACGCGCGCCGAGACCCGCGCGGAGCTGAGCCGGGTCCCCTACGACCTGCTCGTCATCGGCGGCGGCATCCTGGGCACGTCCGTCACCTGGATGGCGGCCCAGGCGGGGCTGCGGGTCGCCATGGTGGACGCGGGCGACTTCGCCGGCGCCACCTCCAGCGCGTCGTCGAAACTCGTCCACGGCGGCCTGCGCTACCTCCAGACCGGCAACGTCAAGCTCGTCGCCGAGAACCACCGCGAGCGCAGGGCGCTGGCCGGCGAGATCGCGCCCCACCTGGTCAAGCCGCTCACCTTCGTCGTCCCGATCTACCGGGGCGGCCCTCACGGCGCGGCCAAGCTGGGCGCGGGCGTGTTCCTCTACTCCGCGCTGTCGGTGTTCGGCGACGGCGTCGGCAAGGTCATCACCCCTCAGCAGGCCCACGCCAGAGTGCCCGCGCTCAAGACGGACGGGCTGCGCGCCGCCGCCGTCTACGGCGACCACCAGATGAACGACAGCCGCGTCGCCGTGATGACCGTGCGCGCCGCCGTCGACGCCGGCGCGACCGTACTCAACCACGCCGAGGTCGTCGGCCTGCGCAAGACCGGGGCCACCGTCACCGGCGCCGAGCTGCGCGACCGGCTCGACGGCGGCGAGTTCGGCGTGTCGGCGCGGCTCGTGCTCAACGCCACCGGCCCGTGGGTCGACCACCTGCGCCGCATGGAGGACCCCGCCGCCGAGCCGAGCATCCGCCTGTCCAAGGGCGCCCACGTGGTGATGCGCCGCCACGAACCGTGGAAGGCGGCGCTGACGATCCCGATCGACAAGTACCGCGTCTCCTTCGCCATCCCCTGGGAGGACCACCTCCTGCTCGGCACCACCGACGAGACCTACGAGGGCGACCCCGCCGACGTGCGCCCCACGGAGGCCGACGTCACGCAGATCCTCGACGAGGCCGGCCACGCCGTGCTCGGCTCCCAGCTGCGCCGCGAGGACCTCACCTACTCCTTCGCCGGGCTGCGCGTGCTCCCCGGCGGCACCGGCCGGGTGGCGGCGGCCAAGCGCGAGACCGTGCTCACCCGCGGCACCGGCGGCATGCTCTCGGTCGCGGGTGGCAAGTGGACCACCTACCGCCACATCGGCCGCGTGGTGCTCGACACGCTCGCCCACCTGCCCGGCCGGCCGCTCGGCGACGACCTGGCCGACATCCTGCCGGCGGTGCCGCTGCCGGGGCTGGCCAGCCCCGACGCGGTGGCCATGCGGCTGTGGACCGAGCGCGACCCCGGCGCCCGCATGGATCCGCTGGTGGCCCGCCACCTCGCCTCCCACTACGGCTCGATCGCCTTCGACCTGGCCCGGCTCATCCGCGACGATCCGGCCCTGGGCGAGCGCATCCACCCCGGCGGCCCCGACATCTGGGCCCAGGTGGTCTACGCCCGCGACCGCGAATGGGCGGCCACGGTCGACGACGTGGTCCGCCGCCGCACCACGCTCACCGTGCGCGGCCTGGACACGCCCGACGTGCGCGAGCGGGTCGCCGGCGTGCTGACCGGCTGACTCCGGCACGACCGCGGCACGACCGCGGCACGACCGCGGCACCGAAAGGAGCTCCCCGCTCACCCCTCACGCAAGGACGCCGCGGTGAGCCGGCGCACCGCCTCCGCGTACGGCGGATCGAACCAGTAGTCGGCGTGCCCGCGCGTCACCGGCAGCGGATCGCCCGGCTCCGGCCTGGCCGGGTCCCAGCAGAACAGGTCGACCGCCGACAGCGCCTCACGCGGCCCGAACGGATCGACCCGCTCGAAGACGGGCCCGCCGATCGGATCGCTCAGCCGGTACAGGTTGAACCACGGCACCGCCCGGCGCACCGCGTCCAGCGCCTCGGGCCCGAAGTAGGCCGGGAAGAACGCCGCGTACAGGCGCCGCAGCGGCGAGCCGTGCGTGAGCAGCCGCACCCGCTCGCGCACCGCCGGATCGAGCTGCAGCACCACCGAGGCGCCGATGACGCTGCCCTGGCTGTGCCCGGAGATCAGCACCAGGTCGGCCTCGTCCGCGGTCAGCCGGCGGACCCGGGCGATGAGCTCGGGCAGCACCCGCTCGGTGTAGCACGGCGGGCTGAGCGGGTGGACGGCACGCGGCCAGAACGTGGCCACGTCCCACAGGATCCCGACGGTGCGGCGCAGTCCCGGATCGCTGTACGCGCGCCGTCCGAGCAGCACCAGCCCGGCGAGGGAGGCGGCCATCGCCCAGCTGCCGACGGTCGCGAGCAGCCCGGCCAGCCCGCCCACCGGGTCGAGCAGCCGGAACTGGTAGAAGACCGTCACCGCCGCGAACCCGGCCAGCCCGATCCCGGTCACCAGCCCCAGGGCCTGTCCCGCCCGGTCGGTCAGCCCCGCCAGCGCCCAGGCGCCGGCCACCTCGCCGCCGTGCCGTCCGTAGTGCGGCTCCAGCCGGGCGGCCAGCCGGGCCGCGTCGGACCTGCTCGCGTGCCACAGCACCAGCCCGGCCACCACCAGGCCCGCGACCAGGACCGGCACCAGCGCCGCCGTCCACCACACCGGCTCGTCCAGGAACAGCCTGCGGCCCGGGGGACCGCCCGCGCCCGGCGAGGCTGGCACCCCGAAGAACGACGCCGTCCAGAACATCACGCCCAGCCCCAGCGCGTTCGCGACGGCCGCGGCCACCAGCAGCGCGAACCAGCTCGCCAGCCCGCCCATCGCCCGCGGCCCCGCCTTCCGGTCGAGCCCGGCCAGCCCCCAGGTGCCCGCCAGCATGAACGCCACCAGCGCCAGCGTCAGCACGAACTGGACCGTACCGGTGCCCACCCCTGGCAGCTGGCGCGAAGCGGGCGCGCCCGGCAGCCCGGCCGCCGCCGCGACGAGCGTCACGGCCGGCACCACCACGCCCGCCGCGCCCAGCGCCGAGCAGATCCGGCCGAGCAGCGCGCCGCCCGGGTCGCCGGCGCCCGGATCCACCCGTCGTGCCACTCCCGGCGCGACCACCACCAGGGCGGCGGCCACCAGCAGCACCGCGTTCGCCACCGTCAGGACCAGCCCGGGGCCCGACCCGGTGAACGGGGCCGCCACCGACAGCCCGATCCATCCGAGGGCGAACGCCACGTGGACC
>NZ_JAPNNL010000275.1 GCF_027620315.1 Nonomuraea corallina
GGAGGATTACATGGCGCGTACTCAGTAAACGTTTACAGACATCTTGCCTGAAATCGTTTACTTACCCGGAAGGACAGCCTTGGCCGACGGACCCACGATCACCACGATCGCCGAGCGCGCCGGCGTCTCCATCGCCTCGGTGTCGCGGGTGCTCAACGGCCTGCCCACCCGGCAGGACACCGTGCGCAAGGTGATGGCCGCCGCGGACGAGCTCGGGTACGTCCGCAACGCCGTCGCCCGCTCCCTGAAGTCCCGCCGCACCCATCAGGTCGCCTTCGCCATGGCCGACGTCGGCAACCCCGCCTACCTGGCCATGCTGCGCCAGATCCAGCCGGTGCTCAAGTCCGCCGGCTACCGGCTCGTCCTGCACTCCACGGACGCGGTGGTGGCCGACGAGATCGACGTGCTCCACAGCCTGGGGGAGCGGTACGTGGACGGGCTGATCATGAGCCCGCTGCGCGTCACCGAGCAGCACCTGGAGCTGCTCGCCTCGGCCCGCGCCCCGGTGGTCATCATCGGCTCGGTGCCCGAGGGCACGCCGGTGGACAACGTCAGGGCCGACTCCCGCACCGGCGTGAAGCTGGCCGTCGACCACCTCCACCGGCTCGGCCGGCGCACGATCGGCATGGTCAACGGCCCGACCGACACGGTGCCCGGCGCCGTGCGCGGGGCCGCGTACCGGGAGGCGCTGGAGGACCTCGGCCTGCCGTACGACGAGGAGCTGGTGGAGATCGGGGACTTCTACCGCGCCGAGGGCGGCAGGGCGGTCGCGGCGCTGCTGCGGCGGCGGCCCGACCTCGACGCGCTGATGTGCGCCAACGACCTCATCGCGCTCGGCGCGCTGGACGTACTGCGCGCCGCCGGGCGGCGGGTGCCGGACGACGTGGCGGTGGCCGGCATGGACGACACCGACCTCGCCGCGGCCTCCTGGCCGTCGCTGACCAGCGTCTCGCTGGGGTCGGCCGAACGCGGCAAGGCCGCCGCCGAGCTGCTGCTCGACCGGCTCAGGAACGGCGACAGGGAGCCCCGCAGGGTGACCGTGCCGCCGCGGCTGGCGGTGCGGGCCTCGACGACGGGGGAGAAGCCCGCGCCGTCCCGGCCGCCAGGCGCGGAGCGGGGGAGTCCGTGACCGCCACCGCGACCCGCCCGGCCCCGCAGGCGCCGCCGCGGCGCGCGGGAGGCGGATCGCGGCAGGACCGCGAGATGTGGGCGCTCCTGCTGCCCGCGCTGGTGCCGGTGCTGATCTTCAGCGTCGGGCCGCTGCTGTACGGGATCGCGATGGCGTTCACCGACGCAGAGTCCGGCAGGAACCACGTCACCCGGTTCGCCGGGCTCGACAACTTCGCCAGGCTGCTCGGCGACGAGGCGTTCTGGCAGTCCATGCGGGTGGGGATGATCTGGGCGGTCTCGGTGACCGCGCTGCAGTTCCTCGCCTCGCTCGGGCTGGCCCTGCTGCTCCACCAGCGGCTGCGGCTGCGCGGCCTGGCCCGGGTGCTGGCCATGGTGCCGTGGGCGATGCCGCCCGTGGTGATCGGCCTGATGTGGCGCCTGGTCTACCACCCGGACGCCGGCCTCGTGAACAGCACGCTCGGCACCGACATCAACTGGCTCGCCGACTTCACCTGGGCGCTGCCCGCCGTCATCGTCATGGGCGTCTGGAGCGGCATGCCGCAGACCACCGTCGTCCTGCTGGCGGGCCTGCAGAACGTGCCCGCGGAGCTGCACGAGGCGGGCGCGATGGACGGGGCGGGCACCTGGCGCCGCTTCTGGAACATCACGCTGCCCCAGCTCCGCCCGGTCATCGTGGCCATCACCTCGCTCGACTTCGTGTGGAACGTCAACCAGTTCAGCCTGGTCTACGTGCTCACCCAGGGCGGGCCCGGCGGCCGGACGAGGCTGCCGATGCTGTTCGCGTACGAGGAGGCGTTCGAGTACGGCTTCTTCGGCTACGCGGCCGCGCTCGGCGTCGCCATCGTGGTCGTCGTCCTCGCCCTGCTCGGGGCGTACCTATGGCGGCAGCTGAGGGAGGCAGCATGAGCAGGATCCTCCAGTACGCGGCGCTGCTGGCGTACCTGGTCTTCCTGGGCTTCCCGCTGGTCTGGCTGCTGTCGACCGCGCTCAAGACGCCGCAGGAGATGGCCGCCCTGGACCCCTCCTGGATCCCGCGCGAGCCGACGACGGCCAACTTCGCCGCCGCGTTCGGCGAGCAGGACCTGATCGGGGCCGGGCTGCGCAGCCTCGTCGTGGCCCTGGCCAGCGCGTTGCTGACCGTCGCGGTCGCGCTGCCGGCCGCGTACGCGCTGGCCCGCTACCGGGGCGTGCTGAAGCGGATCACGCTCGGGTGGGTGCTGGTCAGCCAGGTGTTCCCGTTCATCTCGATCATCATCCCGCTGTTCCTGGTCATGCGGGAGCTCGGCCTGGTCAACACGCTGGCCGGGCTGGTGCTGGTGCACGTGACGTTCACGCTGCCGTTCGCGCTGTGGATGCTCCAGGGGTACGTGCGGTCCGTGCCGCGCGAGCTGGAGGAGGCCGCGGCGGTCGACGGCGCGGGCCGGATGCGGGCGATCGTCAAGGTGGTCGCCCCGCTGCTGGCGCCGGGCGTGGTGGCGACGCTGCTGTTCTCGTTCATCTCGTCGTGGAACGAGTTCCTGTTCGCGCTCGTGGTCCTGAAGGACCCGGACGTGATGACGCTCCCGCTGACGCTGGTGCGGTTCACCGGCCCCGAGGGAGTGGCCAGGCTCGGCCCGCTGGCCGCGGCGTCCCTGATGGCGACGATCCCGAGCCTGGTCTTTTTCGCAATCATCCAGCGACGGCTGCGGTCCGGCCTGATGGCCGGCGCGGTGAAGGGCTAGGAGGCTCAGATGCGTATCACATCCGCTCTGGCGGCGGTGGCGGTCCTCGCGCTGGTCACCGCGTGCGGCGGCGGGGACACGGGTGAGCCGCCGGGCGGCCCCGGCGAGCCGGTCAAGCTCGACTTCCTCAGCCTGGCCTGGCAGAAGGAGTCGGTGGCGGCCAACAAGGCCATCGTCGAGGAGTGGAACAAGGCCAACCCGCACATCCAGGTCACCTACGTCCAGGGCAGCTGGGACAACGTCAACGACCAGCTCGTCACCTCGTTCGAGGGCGGCGACGCCCCGGACGTCTTCCACGACGACTCCCCCGCGCTGGCCGGCTTCGCCGCCAAGGGCTACCTGCTCGACCTGGAGGGCAAGCTGCCCGCCGCCCTGCGGAACGACATCCCGCAGGCCGCCTGGGACACCGTCACCTTCGACGACGGCAACGGCGGCCAGGGCGTGTTCGGCGTGCCGTTCCTGCAGGAGTCCCAGGTCATCATCGCCAACAAGAAGCTGCTCGACGAGGCCGGGGTGCGCATCCCCACGCCCGCCGAGCCGTGGACCTGGGACGAGTTCGCCGAGGCGAGCAGGAAACTCACCAAGGGCGACACGTACGGCGTCGCCTGGCCGATGAAGTCACCGGTCAACAAGGTGCTGAACCTGGCGCTCAACTTCGGCGGCACCTTCTTCCAGACGGCGGGCGGCAGGACCACGGTCAAGGTCGGCCCCGAGGAGAAGGAGGTCCTGCGGCGCATCCACGACCAGCTCCACAAGGACCGGACCGCCGACCCGGCCGCGCTCGGCATGGGCACCGCCGACCCGCTGCCGGGCTTCTTCGCCGGCAAGCACGCGATGCTCCCGGCCGGCGTCTACCTGCGTCAGCAGGTGGCCGAGCAGGCTCCGGACGACTTCGCGTGGGTGACGCTGCCGCCGCTCAAGGGCACCACCTCCCACCAGGGCGCGGTGTCGCAGACCCTCTCGGTGTCGGCCGACAGCGAGCACCAGGAGCAGGCCGTCGCGTTCGTCTCGTTCTTCCTCAACGGCCGCAACCAGGCCCGGCTCGCCAAGGGCGACTGGCTGCTGCCGACCTCGCGGGAGGCCGCCGCCGATCCGTCGATCAACGGCGAGGAGGACGGCTGGGACGTGGCGACCGCCTCGGCCAAGGACCTCGTGGTGGCGCCGTTCCTCAAGGTGAACGGGTACGACGAGTGGAAGAGCAAGGTGGCCACGCCGGTGCTGCAGGAGTTCTTCGCCAACAAGATCAGCCTGGACGAGGCGGCCAGGCGGCTCGTCGACGAGGGGGACAAGGTGCTGGAGCGGTACCAGCGGTGACGT
This sequence comes from Nonomuraea corallina, assembly GCF_027620315.1. Classification (GTDB taxonomy): domain Bacteria; phylum Actinomycetota; class Actinomycetes; order Streptosporangiales; family Streptosporangiaceae; genus Nonomuraea; species Nonomuraea corallina. The sequence goes on from NZ_JAPNNL010000275.1 coordinate 4,170, forward strand.
ATCGCGACAGGGCCCGGGGATGCCTGCTCGGCCTGGCGGCCGGTGACGCCCTCGGCGCCCCCGCCGAGAACCTCTCGCCCGAGGAGATCCGCCGCCGATGGGGGCGGCTCACCGAGATCGAGGGCGGCGGCACCGACGACACCGAGTACGCCCTCTTCGCCGCCGGGCTGCTGGTGGCGCACGGCCACGGGCTGACGTCCGGGCGGGTCGCGGCCGCGTACCGGGAGCAGGTGATCCCGGCGGTCACCGGGCCGATGCGCGGGGCCGGGTTCTCCGAGCTGGGCACGGTCGAGGCGCTGCGGCGGGGGCTGGAGCCGCCGCTGACCGGGATGGTCCACCAGCACGGCTGGTCCGACGGGCTCGCCATGCGGGCCGCCCCGTACGGGGTGTTCTGCCCGGGAGACCCGGCGGAGGCGGCGCGGCTGGTGACCGAGGACGGCCGGGTCAGCCACGCGGGCGAGGGCATACTCGGCGGCCGGGCGGTCGCCGCGGCCGTCGCCGCCGCCATGGCCGGGGCCGATCCGTCCGAGGCGGTGGAGGCGGCGCTCTCGGCCGTGCCCGCCGACTCGTGGACCGCGAGGACCATCGTCCGCGCCCGCGCCGCGCTGGACGCCGCCGACCCGGCCGCGGCGCTGCACCAGGCCGTCGTGGTGCGGCACTACCCGTGGACGGACGTCGCGCCCGAGGCCGTGGCGCTGGCGCTGGCCGCCTGCCTGCACGGCGAGGGCGACGTGGAGCGTTCCGTCACGTTCGGGGTGAGCCTGGGCCGGGACGCCGACACCATCGGCGCCATCGCGGGCGCGGTCGCGGGCGCCGGGCGGGGCGAGCGCGGCGTCCCCGGGCGGTGGGCGGCCAGGATCGGCCCGGCCACCGGTAGGTGCCTGCCGGTCGTGGCGGGCAGGCACGTGCTGGACGCCGCCGACGACCTGACCGCCGCACTCGGCCACGGCAGGCCGGCGGCGGTGCCGGAGGACGGTGGCGAGCGGGTGGAAGGACTGTAGGACGCATGCCGGGGGACAGGATCGCGGGAGCCGTCATCGGCCTCGCCGTGGGGGACGCCGCCGGCTGGCCCGCGGCCCGGCACCGGGCCGCGCTGCACGCCCCGTGGAGCCGCAGGCTGCACCGCGAGCTCGACGCCTTCGCCGAGGAGCACCGCGTCACCACGCTGCCGGTGCCGTTCGCGCTCAACCAGCCGACCGCGCCGCTGGCCGTCGGCCCGTCCGACGACGCCGAATGGCTCGCCTGGACGCTGCTCACCACGGGAACGCCGCGCGCCGAGGCGTTCCGCGCGCTCGCCGGCCGCGACGACGTCAGGGCCCGCGTCTCGGTCGCCACCGCCCTGGACAACCTGTCCAGGGGCGTCGAGCCGCCCGCCAGCGGGCACGACAACCCGCACCACTTCGACGACGCCGCCGCCGTCAGAGCCGTCGCCTACGGCCTGCGCGGCGCCGAACCGGACGAGGACGCGCAGGTGACCAACGCCG
>NZ_JAPNNL010000276.1 GCF_027620315.1 Nonomuraea corallina
TGTCGGGCTCCGACCGCGACGAGCTGGCGCGCATCACGGGCGTGGTCGAGGCCGCCGAGCCGGACTTCGCCGCCCTGTTCGCCGCAGGTGAGGCGCTCTCCCCGGACGAGGCGCGCCGCCTGCTGGAGGCCTACTTGGGGACGTAGACGTGGACGACGATCCCGGAGCCGAACTGGTTCACCTCCGCCAGCTTCAGGTGGGTGGTGTCGAAACCCGCGCCCTCGAACAGGTGCTTGCCGGCTCCGACGATGACCGGGAAGTACCAGAAGTGGAACTCGTCGACCAGACCGTGCTCCACGAGCGTGCGGTCCAGCTCGCCGGTGCCCCACTTCAGGATGTTTCCCCCCGGCTGCTCCTTCAGCTTGGCGACCTCCTCGGCCACGTCGCCCTGGATGAGGGTGGCGTTCCACGTGGTCTCGGTCAGCGTCCGGGAGGCGACGTACTTCGGCATCGCGTTCATCCCCGCGGCGTCGGGACCCTCGCGGCCCGACCACGCCTCGGCGAAGCCCTCGTACGTCACCCGGCCCAGCAGCATCGCGTCCGCCGAGGCCGACAGCTTCGCGGCGTAGCCGGCGTGGTCCTCGTCCCAGTACGGCTGCCCCCAGTGCTGCGGCTCGGCCCGCGACGCGGTGCTGACGGGCCGGGTGTCGTCGATGACGCCGTCCAGCGAGACGAACGTCGACTCGATGAGCTTGCGCATGATTCGCTCCTTGATCGGTCCGGGAAGGCCGTGTCGTCCTCCCTCTGACATCAAGGCTGCCGTCCGGCCCTTACCGTTTCCTTACCGCCCAGCGGAGGGCCTAGGATGGCGCCCCATGATCATTCGTTTATCGGCGGCCGTGGCCGCCGGTCTGGTGCTCGTGTCCGGTGCGGCCCACGCCGACCCGGTCAAGGGAGCCCCCGAGCTGACCCACAACGAGCTCTACAAGGCGGCGAAACTGCCCAAGGTCTCCTGCGGGGCGGCCAAGGGCACGACCGCGGCCTCGACCAGGAAGTACATCACCAAGCTGGTCGGCTGCCTCAACAAGGCGTGGAAGCCGGCCATCGCGGACTTCCGGCCGGTGAAGGTGGAGTTCAAGGAGAAGGACGACCTGCGGGCCTGTTCCAGCGGCATGGACCTGCGCGAGTCCTTCTCCGAGATCTGCGGCACCGTCATCAAGGTGCGGCTGGCCGACGACTGGATCAAGGCCAGGAAGGACGACAAGGTCCTCTCCTCGATCACCCGGACGTGGAGCGGCGTGGTGCTCGGCCAGACCGGCATCGGCCAGGCCTGGTGGGCTCTGCAGAGCGACGGCTCGGAGAAGGCGATGAAGGAGCAGAACCGCCGCTACGCGCTCCAGTCCGAATGCGTGCAGGCGGTGTCCGTCAGGAGCCTGGGTCGCACCGTCAAGGACTGGCCGGCGTTCCTCCAGGTCAGCCGCCCCAAGGCGTACGACAGGTTCAACAAGAACGACGGCAGGACCGCCAACCGGGTCTACTGGGCCAGGCAGGGCTACAAGTCGGGCAAGCCGGGCGCGTGCAACACGTGGAAGGCGTCGTCCGCCAAGGTGGCGTGACCTGCGCGGGCGCGGCCGGTCCCGGCCCCCGAAACGCCTTCGACGCCGCGCCCCGTGATCATCTATCGTGCGGCGCATGACAGAGCGACGTGCCATTCTCAGCGGTTCGACCTTCGAGGAGCAGATCGGCTACGCCCGCGCCGTGGTGGACGGCGACTGGGTGCACGTGTCCGGGACGACCGGTTTCGACTACGCCACCATGACCATCTCCGACGACGTGGTGAAGCAGGCCGAACAGTGCCTGGACAACATCGGGGCCGCGCTGGCCGAGGCCGGGTGCGGCTTCGGCGACGTGGTCCGGGTGCGGTACATGCTGCCGGACCGTGCGGACTTCGAGCCCTGCTGGCCGGTGCTGCGCGCCCGGTTCGGCGAGGTCCGCCCGGCCGCCACGATGCTGGTGTGCGGGCTCGCCGACCCGCGCATGAAGATCGAGATCGAGGTGTACGCCCGCCGGTCGTCCTGATCGCGGCCCGGCGGGGCCTGAAGGGGCGCCGCCGGGGAACGGGTCCTGGCATGGAGGTGCTGAGCAGCCGGGTGCTGGTGCGTCCGGCCGACCTGGAGCGCAGCCGCCGCTTCTACGGCGGGACGCTCGGCCTGGCGGTTTACCGCGAGTTCGGGCCGCCGGACCATCCCGGCGTGGTGTTCTTCCTGGGTCAGGGGTTCCTGGAGCTGTCCGGCCAGGCGGGAGGCCCGGCCGGCGCCCGTCTGGAGCTGTGGCTGCAGGTCCGTGACGTACGGCAGGAGGAGGAGCGGCTGCGGCGGGCGGGCGTCACCGTGCTGCGCGAGGCGAGGCAGGAGCCGTGGGGGCTGGTCGAGCTGTGGATCGCCGACCCGGACGGCCACCGGATCGTGCTGGTGGAGGTGCCGCCGGAGCATCCGCTGCGGCGCGATCCGCGCTGAGGCGGTTTTTCCTGGTGGTGAGCGGCGCCGCAAGCATTGGTACGGTTTGATCGCCGCTGCTCTTCATGACCGAGGAACGATGCCGAGCATCAAAGATGTCGCCCGACTGGCCGGGGTCTCCGTCGGCACCGTGAGCAACGTGCTCAACCGTCCCGAGATGGTGGCCCGCGAGACGCGCCTGCGGGTGGAGGCTGCGGTGGCGCAGCTCGGCTACGTGCGCAACGGCCCGGCCAGGCAGTTGCGGGCGGGGCGCAGCAGGACGATCGCGGTGGTCGCGCTGGACCTGACGAACCCGTTCTTCATCGACGTGCTGGGCGGGGTCGAGACCGCCGCGCAGGACGTGGACGTCAACGTGATGGTGGTCAACAGCAGCAAGGACGCCGCCCGGGAGGCGCGGCTGCTGCGGATGTTCGAGGAGGAGCGCCCGCTGGGCGTGCTGATCACGCCGGTGAACGCCCCGGGCCGGCGGGAGCGGCTGGGCGGCCTGGTCGCGCGGGGCATCCCGGTGGTGACGTTCGACAACTCCTCCCGCCACTCATCCGGCTGCGCCGTCGCGGTCGACGACGTGCTCGGCGGCCGGCTGGCCGGCCGCCACCTGCTGGAGCGGGGGCACCGGCGGATCGCCTTCGCCGGCGGGCCGTTCGCGGTGCGCCAGGTGGAGGACCGCCACGACGGCCTCGCCGCGGCGCTCGGCGGGCGGGCCGAGCTGACCGTGATCCCGCTGCCCGACCTCACCGTCGCCACCGGGCGGGCGGCGGGCGAGGAGCTCGCCCGCCTGCCCGCAGAGGCGCGGCCCACCGCCGTGTTCTGCGCCAACGACCTGGTGGCGATGGGCGTGCTGCAGGAGCTGACCCAGCGCGGCCTGCGGGTCCCCGCCGACGTGGCGATCCTCGGGTACGACGACATCGACTTCGCGGCGGCGGCGGCCGTGCCGCTGTCGTCGATCCGGCAGCCCCGCCGGCAGCTCGGCCGGACCGCGGCGCTCATGCTGCTGGAGGAGGCCAACAGCCCGGACGGTCACGAGCATCGTCACGTGGTCTTTCAGCCCGATCTGGTGGAGCGGGTCTCGACGGCGTCCTGAAGCAGGCCGTCGATCGCCCGGCGCAGCGCGGCCGCGCGGCCGGCCGGGGTTCTGGCCTTGAGCAGCGGCAGGATGAGGTGGTAGCGGGCCGTCTTGCCGAGGCGGGCGAACCGGGTGGCGGCCTGCGGCTCGGCCGCCAGCGCCTCGGCCAGGTCAGGCGGGACCTCCACCCCGCGCTGCGCGGCGTAGGCGGCGTCCCAGCGGCCGTCGGCGCGGGCCGCGGCGACCTCCGCGAGCCCCGGCGGGCGCATCCGGCCGGCGGCGGTCAGCGCCTCCACCCGCTCCACGTTCACCCTCGACCAGGGGCTCCCCCTGCGGCGGCGGGAGTAGCGCTGCAGGTAGACGTGCTCGTCATGGGCCTTGCGGTGGCTGTCGATCCAGCCGTGGCAGAGCGCCACGTCCAGGGCCTCGCGGATGGTCACCGTCTCGACCGGCGACCCCTTCTTGGCGATCTTCAGCCAGACGGCGCCCTCCTCCGCGTGGTGGGCGGCCAGCCACGCCTCCCAGGCCGCCGCGTCCGCGAAGTGCAGCGCCGGCGCTCCACCGGCCGTGAGATTCTCCGGCGGCATGGGCCGCTCCTCTCGTCGTCTGGTGACCACGTTAGGAGCCATCGCGGAACGTATGCTTCCGCGATCGGATGCGGCGTGCGCCGGGGTTCAGAAGGCGTGGGGGCCGAACCGGCCCCAGGCCACGAAGGCGGCCAGCAGGAGCAGCACCGCGTTGACGGCGATCGCCGGGTGCTCCTTGCGGCGGGCGTGCGTGACCGCGGCGCCGACCATGACGAGGACCAGGCCGGCGGCCGCCAGCGGGACCAGGACGGGGGCGATGCCGAACGTCGCCGGCAGGATCAGCCCGAGCGCGGCCAGCACCTCCAGGCCGCCGATGGCCTTGACCGTCGCGGCGGAGACGTCCTCCGTCCAGGCCAGGCCGGAGGCCGCGAGGGTCTCCTTGCGCTGGGTCAGCTTCATCAGCCCGGCCACGCCGAACACGGCCGCGAGCAGGCCCGCGACGATCCACAACGCCAAATCCATGGGGGTCCCGTCCTCATGCGACATCAAGGTCAATCAGGACTGTAGAGGGTGACCGCCCCGGCCGGGCGACCACCCCGGCTACCGCTGGACGGCGGCGCCGGCCCAGTCGAGCAGGGCCCCGGCGGTCTGGAAGCGGCGGCTGGAGTCGCTCTCGCCGAGCAGGACGCCGACCAGCCGGCTCTCGCCCCGGTCGGCGGCGAAGGCGAGCGTGTAACCGGCCGCGCGGGTGAATCCGGTCTTGACGCCGAGCGTGCCGGGGGTGCCGAGCAGGCGGTTGGTGTTCCGCCAGGAGTACGAGCCGTGCTCGGAGGTGGCGGGGACCGTGTGGTAACGGGCCGAGGTGACCTTCTCCAGTGTCGGGTTCTCCAGTACGGCCCGGGCCAGGCGGACCTGGTCGCGGGCGGTGGAGTGACCGCCGCCGCCGTAGGGCATGCCGTCGGCGTTGACGTACAGGGTGTCGGCCATGCCGAGGCGCCGGGCGGTGGCGTTCATCTCGGCCACGAACTCCTCGACGCCGGGCCCGTGCGCGCGGGCGAGCGCGTGCGCGGCGTCGGCGCCCGAGGGCAGCATGAGCGCGTACAGCAGGTCCTCGACGGTCAGCGTGTCGCCCGCGCGCAGGTGGGCGACGGCGGCGCCGCCGGCCGAGGCGTAGCGGACGTCCTCGGCGGTGACCTCGACCTTGTCGGTGGGCTCGGCCCGCTGGAGGACGACGTACGCGGTCATCATCTTGGTGAGGCTGGCCACCGGCCTGCGCAGGTCGGCCTCCTTGCTGAAGTGCACCCGGCCGGTGGTGGCGTCGACGACGTGTGCGGCCGGGGCGAGGACGGTCGGCGTCTCGG
>NZ_JAPNNL010000277.1 GCF_027620315.1 Nonomuraea corallina
GCACCGCGCCCGTCCGTCAGTCCGGCGCCGGGTCCGGTGAGCGGCCAGGGCTCCGGCTCCGGGTCGGCGAGTGCCAGGTCGACGCCGAACACCGGGGCGATCCCGGCGTCCGCGCACGCCCGCGCGTGCTTGACCGCCCCGTACAGCCCGTCGCGGTCGGTCAGCGCCAGGATGTCCATCCCGTGCTCGAAGGCCCGCTCCGCCAGCGCCTGCGGGAACGCGGTGCCGTACCGCATCGAGTAGGCGGAGCTCACGTGGAGATGCGGGAACGGCCCCGCCAGGACGCCCGCCATCAGTCCCACGCCCGCAGGAGCAGCCAGCCGCTGCTGGCGGTGTCGAACCTCAGCTCGTACGTGCCGGCCTCGCGTCCCGGGCCGGCCTCGACCCGCCAGAACCGGCGCTCACCGGGGTCGGTCTCGCTGATCTTCCACCATTCGCGCGCCACAACCCAGTGGTCGAGCACCCGGTGGACGAGGTGAAGCCGGTCACGCCAGACGAACTGGACCGGCTCCCCGTCCCGGGTCCACACCTCTATCGGATCGCCATAGAGTCTGCTCAAGACGCTTCTCCCCGCGGCTCTGGTGCCAATGCTGAGCCACCCGGGGGAAGGCGGGCGCTATGTATCGAACATATGTTCTTACGCGCCGAAGTGCAAGTCGCCCGCGTGCCGGACGAGCGGGTTCGCCCCGATGGAGTTGCGGATGCTGAAGGCCACGCTCCCCGCCCGGTAGCGGTCGTCCGAGCACTCCACCGGCCTGCCCTCGTGCGTGGTGGTCACCCGCCGCTGGCGCAGCAGCGGGCTGCCGCGCCGGACTCCGAGCAGGCGGGCGTCCTGCGCGCTCGCGGGCACCGCGTCGATGAGGTGCTCGCCGTACGCGAACACCACCCCCGCCGAGTCGTACAGCGCCTGCGTCACGGACTCGCAGTCGGGCGGCAGCTCCTCGACGACGGGGGCGATCCACTCCGCGTACGCGGTCCGCTCCAGCAGCACCGGCTCGTCCTCCAGGGTGCGCACCCGCAGCACGTCGAGCACCTCGCCGGGGCCGAGCCTGGCGGCCTCGGCCGGGGTCGGGGGCCGGCGGCGCTGGTTGATCATCAGGCCGCCGTAGCGGTGGCCGTTGGCCCGCGCCCACTGGGCGAAGCTGTGCAGCTCGGCGAAGCTCTGGCTGCGCGCGTTGCCCAGCACGATGCGCCGGGCGCCCTGCCGCGATCCGACCAGGCCCTCGGCGGCGAGCACCGCGACCGCCTGCCGGACCGTCCCCCTGGCGGCGCCGAACCGCGCGGCCAGCTCGGACTCCGACGGAAGCTGCGCGCCCATCGGGTACGCGCCCGCGAGGATCTCGCCGCGCAGCTCGTCGGCGATCAGTTCATAGCGCGCGACCATTCCCGACCATCCCCGTTCACGAAAGAGCAATGGATATGCGACTTACTGGTGCTCGCTTGTTTGTACAAGTTCCCTTACATTCCTCGCACACCCCCGGAGTGGAGGCCACGTGTTCACACCTCGCGTCCGTGCGGCCGGCGTCATCGCCGCCCTTACCGTAGTCACCGTTGCGTGCGGCGCAGCACCAGGCGCCCAGACCTCGACAGCCGAAGGCGGCGTGGACGCGCGCACCGCGACCTCGGCCGCCGACTTCGGCGGCTTCGACAAGCTCGTCGAGGCGGCCAAGAAGGAAGGCGACCTGCACGTCATCGCCCTGCCGCCCGACTGGGCGAACTACGGCGAGATCATCAAGGCCTTCGAGGCCAAGTACGGCATCAAGATCGAGAGCGAGGACCCGGACGCCTCCAGCGCCGACGAGATCAACGCGGTCAAGACCCGCAAGGGCCAGGACCGCGCCCCGGACGTGCTCGACCTGGGCCAGTCCTTCGCCATCAGCGGCGCCGCCGAGGGCCTGTTCGCCCCGTACAAGGTGCGGACCTTCGACCAGATCCCGGAGGGCCAGAAGGAGCCCACCGGCCTCTGGGTGAACGACTACGGCGGCTACATCTCCATCGGCTGCGACGCCAAGAAGATCACCACCTGCCCGGAGAGCTTCGCCGACCTGCTCAAGCCCGAGTACAAGGGCAAGGTCGCGCTCAACGGCAACCCCACCAAGTCCGGCTCGGCCTTCGCCGGCGTCTACGCGGCCTCGATCGCCGGCGGCGGCTCCTTCGACGACATCCAGCCGGGCATCGACTTCTTCAAGAAGCTGAAGGACGCGGGCAACTTCAACCCGGTCGAGACCACCCCGGCCACGATCGAGAAGGGCGAGACCCAGATCAGCATCGACTGGGACTACAACAACGCCGCCTACGCCCCGCAGATGGCCGCCAAGGGCATCGACTGGAAGGTCAACGTGCCGACCGACGGCAAGTACTTCCAGATGTACGCCCAGGCCATCAACAAGGACGCCCCGCACCCGGCGGCCGCCCGCCTCTGGCAGGAGTTCCTCTACAGCCCCGAGGGCCAGAACCTCTACCTGAAGGGCTTCGCCCGGCCGGTGCTCATGCCCGTCATGCAGAGCGACGGCACCATCGACAAGGCCGCCGCCGACGCGCTGCCGGAGGTCGAGGGCGAGCCGGCCTTCCCGAGCCCGGAGCAGATCGACGCGGCCAAGGCCAAGCTGGCGAGCGGCTGGGACGCGGCGATCTCCGGATGAGACGGTCCACGGGGTGGCTCGGCGCGCTGCCCCTGCTCGCCTTCTACGCGTTCGTGTTCGGCATCCCGCTGGCCGCGCTGCTGGCAGGGGCCTTCACCTCACGCGGCGAACCGACGCTGGCCAACCTGCGGCAGAGCCTGGAAGGCGGCAACCTGACCGCCATGGCCGGGAGTGTGCAGGTCTCGGCCGTGGTGGCGCTGACCGGGGCGGTGCTCGGCTCGTTCCTCGCCTACGCGGTCGTCACCTCGCGCTTCACCGCGCTGCGCAACGGGGTGCTGACCGCCTCCGGCGTGCTGGCCAACTTCGGCGGCGTCCCGCTGGCCTTCTTCTGGGTGGCCACGCTGGGCAACTCCGGCGTGGTGAGCGGGCTGCTGGGGCTGCCGTCGGGGTCGCTGTACTCGTTCTGGGGCCTGGTGATCGTCTACCTGTACTTCAGCGTGCCGCTGATGGTGCTGGTGATGGCGCCGGCCCTGGACGGGCTGCGCCCGCAGTGGCGGGAGGCGGCGGCCAACAACGGCGCCACCGCCTGGCACTACTGGCGCCACGTCGGCCTGCCCGTGCTGACGCCCGCCCTGCTCGGCGGGGTGGTGCTGCTGTTCGGCTCGGCCTTCGCCGCCTACGCCACGGCGGCGGCCATGGGCGCGGGCACGGTCGTCCCGCTGGTCACCCTGAAGATCGCGAACGCGCTGACCAGCGACGTGCTGATCGGCCAGGAGAACGTGGCGCTCGCGCTGAGCCTGGACATGATCGTCATCGCCGGCCTGGTCATGCTGATCTATCTGCCGCTGCAGAGGAGGACCACCCGATGGCTGCAGTGACGGGCCTGGAACAGTCTCTGACCGCCGCCCCCGCGCGGCCCGCCCGCCCGCGCGCCTGGCGGGCCGTGGTGTTCGCGCTGGCCGGGCTCTACTTCCTGGTGCCGCTCGGGGCGTCGCTCTGGTACACGATCCACACGCCCACCACCGGCCTGTCCCTCGCGCCCTACGCCGAACTGCTGACGGCCGAGGGCTTCGTCCCCAGCCTGACGCTGTCGCTGGTGCTCGCGCTGGCCACGATCACGCTCGTACTGCTGCTGACGCTGCCCGCGATGCTGGCCGTCCGGTTGTTCGCGCCGGGGCTGCGGCCCCTGATGGAGGTGCTCTGCACGCTCCCGCTCGTGGTGCCGCCGATCACGTTCGTCGCCGGGCTGAGCACCTCGCTGCGGGTCGGCGCCGACGTGCTCGCCCCCACCCCGTTCTGGGCCACGCTCATCGCCATCCAGGACCCGGGCTTCCCCGTCGTGCTCGTGCTCGCGTACGTGGTGCTCGTGCTGCCGTTCGTCTACCGTTCGCTGGACGCGGGGCTGCGCACCATGGACGTGCGGACGCTAGTGGAGGCCGCGCGCAGTCTCGGCGCGTCCTGGCCGCACGTGCTGTTCAGGGTCGTCGTGCCCAACCTGCGCTCGGCCCTGGCCAGCGCCTCGTTCCTCACGCTCGCCCTGGTGTTCGGCGAGTTCACGGTGTCCAGGCTGCTCGGCTACCAGCCGTTCGCGGTGTGGATCGTGACCATCTCCGGCTCGCGCGGCCAGGTGTCGGTCGCGGTCTCGATCCTCAGCCTGCTGCTCATCTGGCTGCTGCTGCTCGCGGTCTCCACCGCTTTCGGGAGGGAAAAGAAGTGACGTCCAAGGTGGAGTTCCGCGGCCTGCGGCGGGTCTTCGGCAAGACGGTCACGCTGGACGGCCTCGACCTGACCGTCGAGCCCGGCCAGTTCGTCGCCCTGCTCGGCCCGTCGGGCTGCGGCAAGACGACGGCGCTGCGCTGCGTGGCCGGGTTCGAGCGGCCCGACTCCGGGGCCGTGCTGGTCGACGGCAAGGACATCACCGACGTGCCCGCCAACAAGCGCGACGCCGGCATGGTGTTCCAGTCGTACTCGCTCTTCCCCAACCTGAACGCCCGCGACAACGTCGCCTTCGGCCTGCGCGTGCGCCGGGTGGCCGCCGCCACCCGCCGGGCCAGGGCGGACGAACTGCTGGAACTGGTCGGCCTGCCCGGCCACGCCGACCGCTACCCGCACCAGCTCTCCGGCGGCCAGCAGCAGCGCGTCGCGCTGGCCCGCGCCCTGGCCCTGGAGCCGCGCGTGCTCCTGCTCGACGAGCCGCTGTCCGCGCTCGACGCCAAGGTACGGGTCGCGCTGCGCGAGGAGATCCGCCGCCTCCAGCTCGGCCTGGGCATCACCACGATCTTCGTCACCCACGACCAGGAGGAGGCGCTGTCGATCGCCGACCGGGTCGCGGTGCTCCGCGACGGCCGTCTGGAGCAGGCCGGCCCGCCCGCCGAGGTCTACGACCGGCCCGCCACCCCGTTCGTGGCCGAGTTCGTCGGCACCATGAACCACCTGCCCGGCCGGCTCGCCGGAGACGGCAAGGTGACGGTCCTGGGCCAGACGCTGCCCGTCGACGGCGCCGTCCCCGCCGACCCCGACGTGCACGTCCTCGTCCGCCCGGAAGCCGTCCAGGTCACCCACACCACCGGCTCCCAGCCCGAGTCGGGGATCGGGGAGGTGGTGACGGCTTCGTTCCGCGGCGCCTCCGTCCGCCTCCGTCTGCTGCTGGACGGTCATGACGTGCTCGCCGACGTGCCCGGTCACGAGGCGGCCCGGCTCGCGCCCGGCACGCGGGTGGCGATCCGGCTGGTGGAGCGTCCCGTCCTGGTGGCCGCGCGTACCGCGCCCGATGCCGTCTGAGGTGCCCGCGGCGGTCCTGTTCGACCTGGACGGCACCCTCGTGG
>NZ_JAPNNL010000278.1 GCF_027620315.1 Nonomuraea corallina
AAGGTATCGCCGCTCAACCGTCGGCTGCCGGTTCGGCGCTTCCGCCCCGATGCTCAAGCGGCCTTCGGGGGCACTGGCATCCGTCAGGAGGTGGCCGCCGGGTGCGGGTCGCCGAGGTACGGGAACCGGTCCAGGGTGTCGGTGTGCGGCGTCAGTCCGGTGGGCGGCGCTTCGTTCTTGGTGAGGAACGCGACGCGGATGTCGATGACGTCTTCGGTGAACGTCCGGCCGTTGGGGTACGCGGCCGGCTTGGACGGGTCGAAGTGCAGCACGTCCGGCAGGAGGCCGTGCTCGTCGATCGCGGCGATCGCCTCCGCACGGGAGTAGCCGCCCGTGTGTCCCAGCAGGTGGATGAACTGGTCCATCCACCGTTCCCGGTCGTCGACCGGCTCGCCGGCGTTGTACTCCTCTTTCGTGTCGTCGGTGTTGAAGAAGCTGCTCATCGACGGGTGTCCGGCCCGGTCCACGTGCACGAGTTCGCCGTCGCGCTGGACGCCGCACCGGCCCCACACCCGCAACTCGGGCTGGGGCGCCAGTTCCGCGGTCGGCAGTTCGACGGCCATGGAGAAGACGTTGGCCGTGGTGTTAGAGTCGACGCCGGTCCACGGGGACTTCCCGCCCAGATGCGGCGCGGTGAAATTCCGTTTGCCGCTGGTGTCGAAGAGATTCTTGATTCCGTCGAAGTCGAAGAAGAAGGCATCACTGCGGCTACCGGCGGCAATCTTGTAGTCGCCGCTGCCGACCACGTTGGCCTGAGGGCCGAAAGAAACGGTGGCGTCCGACACGATCTTGGCGCCCACCGCCTCGGGCCTGCGGGACTCGGCACCGGTTGCCATGAAGACGCTGTAGGTCTGGGAGCCGTCGGGCGCCGGCCGGCTGAAGACCCAACTGAAGGCGACGTCGGTCAGGTCATCGCCGTCGTTGTCGATGTTCAGGCGATATACGGCGTCGGGGTGCAGGGCGTCCGCGTTGGGATTGGCATTGAGGATGAGAACGGTCCTGCTCTGATCCCCGGGCGCCAGGAAGGCGTACAGGTCACACAGATCAAGGCGCTGGTCGCCGAGGGGTGACCCAAGGCTGAGGCCGGTGAAGTGGTTCGACATGTCAGGCCCTCCATCGCTCGCTCGCCGGAAGACCGCTGGACCGGTCGCTCCGCGGCACCGTCACACCCAGCGGTGCATGAGTTGATCTCCCTAACCCTGTTTCTGCAGGTTAAGCGGTTGGTGTCTGCGAGATGAGGGTCTGTCGCGGTGTGTCGCCGGGAATCACGTGCGCTGGGGCTCGTACGTGCACTCGCTGATCTGGGTGATCTCGACGTCGCGCATCATGCGTTCCACCGGAAAGTCCTTCGTGTACCCGTACCCACCCAGCAGGCTCACCACGTCCACCGTGATCTCCATGGCCGCGTCCGGCAACAGACGCGGCATGTGTTCCAGGATGGAAAAGCGTCGCGTTGTATCGGTAGCGTGGAGCGGTAACAGCTTGGAGGCCACCGATGTCCACCCCACGTCACGACAGCGAGGCACTGATCCCACGCCCGCCGCTGACCACCGCTGCTCTCCGGGCGGCAGTCGCTCAGATCGCGCCGGCGTACCTCGGCCAGTTCGTCGACCACCTCGACCAGGCGACGGAGCAGGCGGCGCGGCAGAGCAAGGTGGCACCTCTGCAGAGCTTCTTGCAGCAATGGGGGGAGTTCGTGGCGATTCAGAGATACCCCGCCCGAGCGTCCCGCCTGCGCGAGCTGGAGGCGGAAATCGCCACCGTCACCGATAGAGCCAGACTGAACTCGGCCCTGGCGGAGATCACCGACATCACGACATCCGCGCGGCTAGAGGCCATCGGTGAGTGACGCTTGGACCTGGGAGTACAACCCGGATGCTGACCTTGTCATCGCCGGGCTCCCGCCCACGGTCGTCCTTGAAGTCGAGCGGCTTGCCGACCAGCTCGCAGTCCTCGGAAAGGACTCGACCCACGCCGGCCGAGGCCGCTGCATGGAGGAGGTCTTCGGACGCTCGACCTCTTCGGCGGCCGCGGGTTCCTCAACTTCATCACCGCGGAACACCTGCGCCTCGTGCTGATCGTTCGTGTCACCTGGTTGGATTGACGCCGCCTGCCCACAACACAGCTTACGGAGGCCCTTCCAGCTCCCCCTGGAGGGCCTCCGCATCCAAGCACGGCCAGGCGGAAGATTCCGCGTTACCAGCTACTTGAGGAGCTGGCGGGCCATGACCATGCGCTGGATCTGGTTCGTCCCCTCGTAGATCTGGGTGATCTTGGCGTCTCGCATCATGCGTTCCACCGGGAAGTCCTTCGTGTACCCGTACCCGCCCAGCAACTGCACCGCGTCCACGGTGATCTCCATGGCCGCGTCCGAGGCGGCGCACTTGGCGGCGCTGGACAGGAACGTGAGGTCCTTCTGGGGCTGGCCCTTCATAGCCAGCTCGGACTTGGCCGCCGCGTGGTACGTCAGCTGCCGCGCCGCCTCCAGCTTCATGGCCATGTCGGCGAGCATGAACTGCACGCCCTGGAAGTCGGCGATGGCCTTGCCGAACTGCTTGCGTTCCTTCACGTAGCCGACCGCGTAGTCGAGCGCCCCCTGCGCGATGCCGAGCGCCTGGGCGGCGATGGTGACGCGGGTGTGGTCGAGGGTGGCCAGCGCGGTCTTGAACCCGGTCCCCGGGGCGCCGATCATGCGGGACTCGGGGATCCGCACGTCCTCCAGGATCACCTGGCGGGTCGGGGACGCCTTGATGCCGAGCTTGCGCTCCTTCGGCCCGAAAGAGACGCCCTCGTCTGACTTCTCCACGACGAAGGCGGAGATGCCGCGGGCTCCCCCGGCGGACGGATCGGTGACCGCCATGACGGTGTAGTACTCGGACACGCCGGCGTTGGTGATCCACATCTTGGTGCCGTTGAGCACGTAGTGGTCGCCGTCGCGGACGGCGCGGGTCTTCATGCCGGCGGCGTCGGAGCCGGCCTCCGGCTCGGAGAGCGCGTACGAGAACATGGCGTCGCCGCGGGCCACGGCGGACAGGTACTGCTGTTTGAGCTCCTCGGACGCCGACAGCATGATCGGGACGGTGCCGAGCTTGTTGACGGCGGGGATCAGGGAGGAGGAGGCGCAGGCGCGGGCGACCTCCTCGATGACGATGACGGCGGCCAGCGCGTCGCCGCCCGCTCCCCCGTACTGCTCGGGGACGTGGATGGCGTGCAGGTCAGCGGCGACGAGGGCCTTGTAGACGTCCCACGGGAACTCCTCGGCCTCGTCCGCCTGAGCGGCGCGCGGGGCGATCTTCTCGTCGGCGAGGGCCCGGACCGTCTCCCGGAGCATGTCGTGCTCTTCGGCGGGCGCGTACAGAGGAAAGCTCATACTCAAATAGTAGGACGTCCAAGCATCTTGCTACCAATCGGTACGGTTTGCTGGAGTTGGCAAGGTGGCACGAAGAAGGGGTGACGCGGGCCTGTAGCATGCCTCCGCGATGGAAAGGAGCTACTCGTGCCATATCGCCTGACGGTGATCGGGACCGGCTACCTGGGCATCACGCATGCGGCCTGCATGGCGGATCTCGGGTACGAGGTGCTCGGCCTCGACATCGACGCCGAGAAGGTCCGCTGTCTCAACGACGGTGAGCTCCCCATCCACGAGCCGGGGCTGGAGCCGGTGCTCCGCCGTGGGTTGGAGTCCGGCCGGCTGCGCTTCACCACCTCCTACGAGGAGGCGGGCGCGTTCGGCGACGTCCACTTCGTCTGCGTGGGCACGCCGCAGAAGAAGGGCGAGTACGCCGCCGACGTGTCCTACATGGACGCCGCGATCGACTCGCTGGCCCCCTACCTCGACCGCGAGTGCCTGGTCGTCGGCAAGTCGACGGTCCCGGTCGGCACCGCGTCCCGGCTGGCCGACCGGCTGACCGCGCTGGCCCCGGCGGGCGCGCAGGCCGAGCTGGCGTGGAACCCGGAGTTCCTGCGCGAGGGCTTCGCGGTGCAGGACACGCTCCACCCCGACCGCATCGTGCTGGGCGTCCGCACCGAGCGGGCCGAGAAGGTGCTGCGCGAGATCTACGAGCCGCTCGGCGAGGTGCCGATGGTGGTGACCGACTTCGCGACGGCCGAGCTGGTCAAGTCCGCCGCCAACTCCTTCCTGGCCACCAAGATCTCCTTCATCAACGCGATGGCCGAGGTGTGCGAGGCCGCCCACGCCGACGTGCAGCAGCTCTCGCTCGCGCTCTCGTACGACGACCGGATCGGCGGCCGTTACCTGAACCCGGGGCTCGGCTTCGGCGGCGGTTGTCTGCCCAAGGACATCAGGGCGTTCATGGCGCGGGCCGGCGAGCTGGGGGCCGACCAGGCGCTGACGTTCCTGCGCGAGGTGGACGCGATCAACATGCGCCGCCGCGCCCGCATGGTCGACCTGGCCCGCGAGCTGGCCGGGGGCTCCTTCCACGGCTGCACGGTCGGCGTGCTCGGCGCCGCCTTCAAGCCGAACTCCGACGACATCCGCGACTCCCCCGCCCTGGACGTGGCGCTCACGATAGAGCGTCAGGGCGGCAAGGTGACGGTGTACGACCCGATCGCGCTCGGCAACGTCCGCAAGGCGCACCCCGAGCTCGCCTTCGGCCGGTCCGCCGTCGACGCGGTACGCGGCGCGCACGTCGTGCTGCTGCTGACGGAGTGGAAGGAGTTCGTCGACCTGGACCCGGAGGCGCTGGGCTCGGTCGTGGCCGCCCGCAAGATCGTCGACGGGCGCAACGCGCTCAACGCCGAGGCGTGGCGCTCCGCCGGGTGGCACTACCGGGCGCTGGGCCGCCCCTGATCAGCGGCGCACCCACTGGGTGAACACCGGCCGGTAGCCCTGCCTGGCCCAGAACGGGGCCGACAGCGGGTTCGGCACGGCGTGGTGCAGCACCGTCACGGCCACCCCCGACGCGTCCAGCCGGGCGTGCGCGGCGGCGGCCAGCGCGGCTCCCACGCCACGCCCCCGTACGGCGGGATGGGCGTACATGACGCCCAGATAGGCGGCCGGCGTCCGCGTCACCAGGGACGCGACCCAGCGCGACCGGGCCGGCGGGTCGACGATGACGACGCCGGCCACCGCGCCCCGGTGCTCGGCGACCCAGGCCCACGAGCGCGGCAGCGTGTCGGCCAGGTGCTCCCTGATCCTGGCGGGGGTGGACGGCCGCGGCGTGACCCAGCCGAACTGCGCGTCGTAGGCCACCAGCGCCTCGTACAGGCGCGCGACGTCCTCCAGGTCGGCGGGCGTCACGGGCCGTACCCGGGGGTCGTCCGGCGGCCGTGACGCGCCGCGCGGGCGGGCGGCGACCGCGACCAGCGGCGCGAAGCCGCGCAGGGACAGGGCGCGGACGGCGGCGGTGTCGCCGCTGGGCCAG
>NZ_JAPNNL010000279.1 GCF_027620315.1 Nonomuraea corallina
TCCGCTGACAGAACCGTCCGCTGAGACACCCGTGCCGGCAGCCGTGCTCACCCGACGACCGGGTGGCACGGCTGCCTGTCGTCCGGGACCGGCTCCGACCTCGGGGAAGGCCCCGCGTAGGGTTTGACCCATGAGCGAGGACAGCGGGACGGCGAGCACACGGCTGATCCACCCCGGCCTGCTCGACATCGTGCCGGATGTCAGCGCCCCGGCGGACCCGCGGACGGTCACCACCGCGCTGACCGGCTTCCGGGACGTCGAGATCGGGGTCTGGGACATCACTCCGGGCGTGGCCGAGGACGTCGAGGTGGACGAGATCTTCCTGGTCCTGGCGGGAGCCGGCCGGGTCGCCTTCGAGGACGGGTCCTCCATCGACCTGCGCCCCGGCGTCCTCGTACGGCTCGTCGCGGGCGATCGTACGGTCTGGACCATCGACGAGCCGCTCAGGAAGCTCTACCTCGCCTGAGCCGGCCCGAGGGGTACGCCGGGTCAGGCCGCGGCGCGGTCGGCCAGGGGGCGGCGGCGCAGTGCGGTGTCGGTCAGGGAGCGCGGGGGAAGCGGGGCGTTCGGGTTGTACAGGTTCGTCCCGGGCGGCACGATGGCGTCGATTCGGTCGAGGGCCGCGTCGTCGAGGGTGAGCTCGGCTCCCTTGAGGAGGTCGTCCAGCTGCTCTGCGGTCCGCGGTCCGATGATCGCGGAGGTGACGGCGGGGTGGGCGACGGTGAAGGCCACGGCCAGTTGCGGGAGGGTGCAGCCGAGGTCGGACGCGAGTTCGACGAGCCGTTCGACGGCGTCGAGCTTGGCGGCGTTCGCGGCGATCTCGGGATCGAACTGCTCCGGCCGGATCGTGGGACGGCCGGTCGACAGGTCGACGGGCCGGTCCTTGCGGTACTTGCCGGTGAGGAACCCGAAGGCGAGCGGGCTCCAGACCAGCACTCCCATCCCGTACCGCCGGCAGACGGGCAGGACCGAGGACTCGATCCCGCGCGCGAGGATCGAGTAGGGCGGCTGCTCGGTGCGGAAGCGGCCGAGGCCGCGCCGCTCGGAGACGTGGTGCGCCTCGGCGATCTCCTCGGCGGGGAACGTCGAGCAGCCGAAGGCGCGGATCTTCCCCTGGGTGACGAGGTCGGTCAGAGCCGAGAGCGTCTCTTCGATGTCGGTCTCGGGGTCGGGCCGGTGGATCTGGTAGAGGTCGATCCAGTCGGTGTCCAGGCGCCTGAGGCTGTCCTCGACCGCCTTGAGTATCCAGCGCCGTGAGTTGCCGCTGCGGTTGCGGCCCTCGCCCATCGTGAAGTGAACCTTGGTGGCGAGCACGACGTCGTCGCGGCGCCCCCGCAGCGCCTTGCCCACGATCTCCTCGCTCTCGCCCTGTCCGTACATGTCGGCGGTGTCGACGAAGTTGATCCCCCGGTCCAGGGCGGTGTGGATGATGCGGGCGCAGTCGTCGTGGTCGGGGTTGCCGAGAGCCTGGAACATCATCGTCCCGAGACAGTGGACGCTGACCTCGATGCCGGTTCCGCCGAGGGTGCGATAGCGCATGGCGAAGCTTCCTTAGGGGTGCAAAAGGAGTAGATAGAGCGACTGGGCTTCGATCGCACCCGGCACTCTAGGATCTAGAGTCGGCTCTAGGTCAACCCGCTAACCTCGACGGCATGGCCGAGATCGCCGCTACTCTGAGCATCGGACAGGTCGCGGAGCGCACCGGTTTGAGCGTTCACGCGCTGCGCTTCTACGAGCACGAGGGACTCTTCGTCAACCCCGTGCGACGCGGTCCCGGCGGGCGCCGCTTCTACAGCGAGGACGACGTGGACTGGCTCACCGTCTGCGTCATCCTGCGCGCCTCGGGTCTGCCCCTGCCCGCGCTCCGCCGGTACACCGAGCTCGTCAGGGAGGGCGCGGGCAACGAGGCGGAACGGCTCGCGCTCCTGCGCGAGCACCGCGTGCACGTCACCACCCAGCTCGACCGGCTCGCCCGGTGCCTGGACCTGATCACCTTCAAGATCGGTGTGTACGAGGACCTGCTCGACCGCCCTCCGGCGGAACGTGCCGGCGGTTCACCCGGGCAGCCGGTGGTAGGCGACCAGGGCGCAGGCTGAGACGGCGCAGGCCGCGGTGACGGCTCCCAGCACCCAGCCGTACCCGGCGGCGTGTGCCAGGGCCATCGCGCCCAGCGGCGCGAGCGCCTTGCCGGCCACGGCGAACAGGGCGACGCGTCCCGACAGGGTGGCGTAGGCGGTGGTGCCGTACCGTTCGGCGAGCAGGTGCGGCAGCGTGATGGTGGCCACCCCGAAGCCGAGGCCGAACAGCAGCACGCAGCAGATCGCCCCGCCCGCGGTGGCGCCGACCAGTGGCAGCAGGAGCGCGCCGACGCCCTGGACGGCGAAGATCGCGGCGGCGACCGGGGCGGCGGCCCAGCGGCGGCGCAGTCCGGTGGTGACCAGGCGGCCGGTGACCGACAGCACGCCGAGCAGGCCGGCGACTGTGGCGGCGAAGACGGGCGGGTGGCCGAGGTGGACGAGGTAGGTGACGAGCAGCACGGCGACGGTGGCGACCGCGCCGCTGTGCGCGGTGAAGGCCACGGCCAGCAGCCGGAACGGCCGGCCCCGCACCGCCGCCCTGACCAGGTCCTCACGGTCGCCGGCGGTGGAGCGGGCCCGGACGGCGTGCCGGGCCGGGTTCCGCACCACCAGGGCGTGCAGCGGGATCGCGAGGACCCCGTAGCCGACGGCCAGGACGACCAGGGCCTGACGCCACCCGTACGTCTGGACCAGCAGGCCGGTCAGGGGCAGGAAGACGGCGGAGGCGAACCCGGCCACGATGGTGACGGCGAGCAGCGCGCCGGCCCGCCCGCGCTCGTCGAACCAGGCGACGATGACGGCGAACGCGGGCTCGTACAGCACCATGGCCGAGGCGACCCCGATGGCCAGGAAGACGGCGTAGAGCTGGGGCAGGGTGCTCACCTGGGACCAGGCCAGCACGGCGAGGGCGCCGAGCAGCGAGCCGGCGGTCATCAGCGCTCGCCCGCCGTGGGCGTCCAGCCGTCGCCCGGCCAGGGGGGCGCACAGCGCGGTGGTGAGCACGGCGAGGGTGAGCGCGGCGGCGACCTGGGTGCCGCTCGCCCCGAGGTCGCGGCGCATGGGCAGGAGGACGACGGAGAAGGCGTAGTAGAGCACGCCGTAGCCGATCGTCTGGGTGACGGCCAGGGCCGCGACGACACGCCGGCCGTGTGATCGGTCGCCGCCGGTTCCTGAGGCCGCGGTCAGCGGCTTCCACCGGCCGAGGTGTCCGGCGGGGTTCGGCACCTCTCATGGATAGACCGTCTTGCGGGGCGCTGTCGAGCCCGCACGACGGCGGGTACTCATGTCGGCTGAGTATCGGTACTCAGGGCGTCGCGGACGGGGTCCAGCAGACTCGGGGCCATGAGATTGTTCCGAGCCGGTCGCCGTTATGTCTCCCGATTCGACCGGGGCGTCTTCGCCGCGTATCTCGCCGGCGCCTACGCACTGATCGTCGTCGTCGCGACGATCTATGTTGAGATCAGCATCCGTCAGCCCGGCAGTCAGGGCCTGGAGACCCTGGTCCTGCTCGCGGTCACGGCGCCGATCTCGATGCTCCTCATCTACGTACCCCTCCACTGGCTCCCCGCCGAGGTCGTCATCTGGCTCTATTCCGCGAGCGGGCTGGCACAGGCTTGGCTGCTCTGGCTGATCGCGCGGGGACGCAGGAAGAAGGTGCCGCCCACGGTTGTGTGAAGAAGGGTGTCAAATTATGCTGCGCTAGAAGTTAATAAACTTTCCTAATCAGGGCAGGTCTCGGGCGGGCGGTCGAACAGGGCGCGCCCTTGACCCCCTGTCCCCGAAGGAGTCGTTCGTGAGGCGAAGCGCAGTCACGAAGATCTTCACGGCCGTCGCGGTGCTGATGGCGCCCCTGGTGCCCTCCGGCGCGAACGCGGCCACGGCCGCCGACCCCCTGGTCTCCCAGGGCAAACCCGTGACGGCCTCCTCGATCGAGGCCGCCGGCCTGGAGCCGGACAAGGCGGTGGACGGCAGCACGTCCACCCGCTGGGCCAGCGCCGAAGGGGTGGACCCCCAGTGGATCCAGGTGGACCTCGGCTCCGCCCACACCGTCTCCCGGGTGCGGCTGACCTGGGAGGTCGCCTACGCCCGGGCGTACCGGGTGCAACTCTCGGCCGACGGGTCGGCCTGGACCGACGTCCACTCCACCACCGCGGGCGACGGGGCGGTCGACGACCTCACGGTCAGCGGCGCCGGCCGGTACGTGCGGGTGCACGGCACGCAGCGCGGCACCCCGTGGGGCTACTCCCTGTGGGAGCTGGAGGTCTACGGCGCCCCCACGGGAAGCGGCGGCGGCACCCCGGTGCAGGCCAACGGTCAGCTGCGGGTGTGCGGCCTCAAGCTCTGCAACGAAAGCGGCAAGCAGATCCAGCTGCGCGGCATGAGCAGCCACGGCATCCAGTGGTACGACCAGTGCCTCAACAGCTCCTCCCTCGACGCGCTGGCCACCGACTGGAAGGCCGACGTCCTGCGCATCTCGATGTACATCCAGGAGGGCGGGTACGAGACCAACCCCCGGCTGTTCACCGACCGGGTGCACGCCCTGATCGAGATGGCCACGGCTCGCGGGATGTACGCCATCGTCGACTGGCACATGCTCACCCCCGGCGACCCGATGTACAACCTGAGCCGGGCCAGGACCTTCTTCACCGAGATCGCCCAGCGGCACGACGGCAAGAAGAACGTCCTGTACGAGATCGCGAACGAGCCCAACGGCGACGCCGTCACCTGGTCCGTCATCCGCGACTACGCGCACCAGCTCATCCCGGTGATCCGGCAGCACGACGCCGACGCGCCGATCCTGATCGGCACCCGCGGCTGGTCGTCCCTCGGCGTCTCCGCCGGCGGCGACGAGACCGAGATCGTCAACAATCCGGTCAACGCCTCCAACATCATGTACACGTTCCACTTCTACGCGGCCTCCCACGGCGCCGAGTACCTCAACACGCTCGCCAGGGCCGCCGACCGGCTGCCGATCTTCGTGACCGAGTTCGGCACCCAGAGCGCCTCCGGTGACGGGGCGAACGACTTCAGCCGGTCACAGCAGTACCTCGACCTGATGGCCCAGAAGAAGATCAGCTGGGTGAACTGGAACTTCTCCGACGACTTCCGTACCGGAGCCGTCTTCACCACCGGGACCTGCCCGAACGGCCCGTTCGCCGGGACGAGCAGGCTCAAGGAGGCCGGCGTCTGGGTCCGTGACCGGATCCGCACCGCCGACGACTTCTGACGCGGTAACGGTCGCGGGGGGGGGCGCGCCCCCCCCCCCCCCCCCCCCCCCCCCCCCCCCCCCCCC
>NZ_JAPNNL010000028.1 GCF_027620315.1 Nonomuraea corallina
CCCGCCGGCGCAGCGCGATGAGCTCCCTGAAGTAGGCGTGGAACTCACGCCGATCCCGCTGGTTGCGCTCGGCCAGCTCGTCGGTGACGATCGGGTCGAGGCTGCGCGCGACGGTCTCGCTCCAGCCGCGGAACCGCTCGTGGTCCTCGGGCGGCACCCCCAGCATCTCGCTGATCACCATGACGGGCAGCGGGTAGGCGAAGTCACGGACGAGGTCGGCCTCGTCGGGCAGCGCGGCGACCAGCTCGGCGGTGATCGTCTCGATGCGCGGGCGCAGCCGCCGCACCATCCCGGGCGTGAAGGCCCTGCTGACGAGCCCGCGCATCCGGGTGTGGTCCGGCGGGTCCATCATGAGGAACGAGCGGACCGGCTCGTCGGGGCCGGACGGCGGGGTGGGGCCGTGGCCGAACCGGGGGTCGCGCAGGATGGCCGAGCAGAGCTCGTGGGAGGTCGCGATTACCAGCCCGCCGCGGGTCCGGTGGAACGGCCTGCGCAGCTTCCGGTAGCTGGAATAGGGGTCGCGCAGAAATGCGTCGTCGTACGGATCGAAACCCAGTAGATCGCTGGGAGTCAGCGCGGGCGGCGACGCGCTGTCAGAGGCGTTGTGATCGATCATCGCGCTGGTGGATGTGCCGACATATGGCGAGTACTTCATCTAGGCCGGATCATGTCAATGGCCAGGGTCAAGTGAAGCGGATCTCGCGCTTGACGGTCTTTCCAGGATGCGTTTACGTAGTCCGGGACGAGCAGCCCATTGCTCGGGCCAGGAGGTCACCGAGTAGTGCTGTTGGGGGGGAGGGCCCCGATGGATGTGCTCAGTGAAGATGTCGAACTGAGCCATGCAGACCTGGCGTTGCTGGCGGAGCTTGCCAGAGGCGTCACCGTGGATCGCGTGGGGCGCCGCCTCGACTGCAGCGGCCGCACGGTGCGCCGAAGATTGAGGGGCATCTGCGACCGGATCGGGGTGGCCACGGCGATCGAGGCCGTGGCCTGGGCGGCGCGCCGCCAGCTGATCTAGCGCGCCGCCTTTCCAGCGCCGGTCGATCGAGCGTGCCGGCTGATCCTGGTGATCAGTCGGCGATGCGCACCGCGCCGGCGTAGGGGCGCCGCGCTATCGAGGCGATGCGGACGACGTCACCGGTCCGCGGGGCGTGCACCATCATGCCGCCGCCGAGATAGATGCCCACGTGGTGCAGGTCGCTGTAGAAGAAGACCAGGTCGCCGGGGCGCAGCTCCTCCCGCGAGATGTGCCTGCCGGCGGTCCACTGGTCGCCGGTGTAGTGCGGCAGCGAGATCCCGACGCGCTGGTAGGCGGCCATGACGAGGCCGGAGCAGTCGTAGCCGTTGGGGCCTTCGGCGCCCCAGATGTACGGCTTGAGCTGCTGGGTGAGGGCCCACCGGGCGGCCTGGGCGGCCTTGCCGTCGCCGGGGATGGGCAGGTTGACCTTGACGGCCCGGGTGCCGGGGCGGCCGGCCTCGCCGAGCGCGCGCTGGAAGAGCCGGCTCTCGACCTTGGTGACGAGGGCGGAGATGCGGTCGCGCTTGGCGCCGAGGTCCTCGACGATCCGGTCCACCTCGTCGATGCGCTTCTTGGCGCCTGCCCTGGCGCGTTCGGCGGCGTCCATCGCCTTGGTGAGCTTCAGCACCTCCTCGCTCTGCTGCCGGCGCAGCGCGTAGGTGGTGGCCGCGCGGTCGAGGTAGGTGTCGGGGTCGCCGCCGCCGGCGAAGGCGAGCGTCCGGTTGAGGCCGCCCGACATGTACTCGGCCTCGACCATCAGCGTCATCTTCGTCCTCTTGGCGGCCAGGTCGGCCTCGCTGGCGGCGAGCCTCTTCTCGGCGTTCTCGACGGCCTTCTTGGCGGTCTTGAGCTTCTCGCGCTGTCCGTTGTACTGCTCGGTGAGCGTCTCGATCTCCAGGTGCATCTTCTCGACCTGCTCGGAGAGCTCCTTGAGCGAGGGATTGGGGTCGGCGGTGGCGGGACCGGCGGGGACGGCGAGCACCAGGGCGGAGAGGACGGCGACCGCGACGGTCAGCCTGAGGCCGTTGCCGGTCCGTTCCGGAGGGAGGGCGTGCCCGCCCTCCGCGCTCCCCCTGCGGTCGCGCGTGCGCTTCACCGATCAAAGCTCCTTCCGTGGGCGCCGACCGGGTTAGCTGACGGGTTCGGGCCGGAGCAGCCCTACCGAGCGAGGTGCCCGGATTCACCCCTGGCGGCGCTGCCTGATCGCCGCCGGCGGATCCCCGGTTCCCCTTGCGGGGATTGGGCGCGTCCCCGCGCCGCGTGCGCGGGGACATCGACGCTGGACACTAATGCACCCCGGGTTCCTGCTCAACCGGAACTGCCGAGTCTGTAGAGGTTTCACAACTGACGGGTCACAGGATGATCTCGGGAACCCCCTGAAGGCAAAGACTTTCTGTCCTCTTTCCCCGCACTTGGTGCAGAAGTGAATCTGGAGGGAACCTGCAACGGCCAGGAGCGCTCGTTCAGCCATGCGAGCTCACAAGTAGGGCGGAAGTCCTGGGTTTGGGGTGAACCGTAATCGCAATCGGTACGCTGGAGAGCCATGGAGCAGCTCGCCGAACGTCCCCTTCCCGAGACGGAGGTCCTCGTCCGGCGTGCCAGAACGCCCGACGTCAGGGCCATCAAACTCCTGGTGGACACCTATGCGGGAGCCGGCCCCAGGCTGCTGGAGAAGGCCGCCGTCACCCTGTACGAGGACGTCCAGGAGTTCTGGGTGGCCGAGCGCGGCGGCAAGGTCGTGGGCTGCGGGGCGCTGCACGTGCTCTGGGAGGACCTCGCGGAGATCCGCACCGTCGCGGTGCATCCGGAGGCGCGCGGACTGGCGATCGGGCACAGGATCGTCACGGCCCTCATCGACACGGCCAAAGAACTCGGGTTGCGCCGCGTATTCTGCCTCACATTCGAGGTCGACTTCTTCGCGAGACACGGTTTCCGGGAGATCCAGGGCACCCCCGTCTCGCCCGAGGTCTACGCGGAACTCCTGGCCTCGTACGACGAGGGCGTGGCCGAGTTCCTGGACCTGGAACACGTCAAGCCGAACACCCTGGGCAACACCAGGATGTTGCTTCATCTGACCTCGGGTGATGCGGATCTTGACTGACAGAAAAGGTGATTGTTGATACCCATGTCGATACGTTGTCCAGGACAGGCATGTGCCCTGACATGTGCCACATGCGCACGCGAAGCGAGGTGACACGGTGAGCACCGGACAGCCGCCGTATCCGCAGGATGAATCCGGAGAGAATCATCCTGGATACGGGCATAACCCGGGACGCCCTCAAGGGGAGGATCCCGACGCGACGGTCGTGGGCTATCGGGCCGACGACCCCTACGGCCAGGGCCAGTACGGCCAGCAGGGCTACGGCCAGCAGCAGCACGGCCAGCAGCCGCAGTACGGGCAGCCGGGTCAGCAGGGCTACGGCCAGCAGGGCGCCTCCCAGCCCGGCTACGGCCAGCAGCCGCAGTACGGGCAGCAGCCCGACTACGGCCAGCAGGGGTACGGCCAGCAGCCCGCCTCGGGCCAGCAGGGTTACGGCCAGCAGGGCGCGTCCCAGCCTGACTACGGTCAGGCCCAGTACGGGCAGCAGCCGCAGTCCCAGCCCGACTACGGTCAGGCCCAGTACGGTCAGCAGCCGCAGTCGCAGCCGGGCTACGGCCAGCAGCAGTACGGCCAGCAGCCCGCCTCGGGCCAGCAGGGTTACGGCCAGGGCTACGGCCAGCAGGGCGCGTCCCAGCCCGACTTCGGGCCGCCGCAGTACGGGCAGCAGCCGCAGTCCCAGCCCGACTACGGCCAGGCCCAGTACGGGCAGCAGCCGCAGTCGCAGCCGGGCTACGGCCAGCAGCAGTACGGGCAGCCGCAGTACGGTCAGCAGCCCCAGTACGGACAGCCAGGCCAGCCCGGCTACGGCCAGCCCGGCTACGGTCAGCCCGGTTACGGGCAGCAGCCGCAGTACGCGCAGCAGGGCTACGGTCAGCCCGGCTACGGGCAGGCGTACGGCCAGCCTGTCGGCCTCCAGCCTCCGGGCGCCCCGGCGCCGCTGGCGGAGTGGTGGCAGCGGCTCGTGGCCAGACTCGTCGACTTCGTCATCTTCGGCGTGGTCTACGGTGTGTTGTACTTCATTCTCTTCAGCCTGCTGTTCGTCTCGTACAACTCGGTGACGGGCGTCTCGGGCGGCCTCTTCACCACGTTCCTCGCCAACCTGTTGCTCTGGGTCTTCGTCGGCGGCCTCTACATCGCCTACGAGTTCTTCATGACCAAGGCCAACGGGCAGACGCTCGGCAAGCTGGTCATGGGGATCAAGATCGTGCCCGTCGGTCAGGCCCTGCCGCCCGGCGGCCTGGCGAGCGGCACGGCGCTGAAGCGGGCGGGCGCAACGTGGGGCGGCTACCTCGTCGCCGGCGTCCCGTTCGTCGGCTGGCTCGGCTCGATCGCAGTGCTGGTCAACGCCATCTCGCATCTGTGGGACAAGCCGCTGCAGCAGACGTTCGCGGACAAGTTCGCCGGCACGGTCGTGGTGAAGATCAAGTAACTGCGCAGTCCGGAAAACAGGGGCCGGTGATCCACCGGCCCCTGTTTTCGTGTGTGCTCCGTACCAGAATGGGAACGTCGGGAGACACCGATGGGGCGAGGTGAGGTTATGGCCGAGACACCGCCGCGGGTGGATCCGGTGCCCGCGGAATGGTGGGAACGCCTCGTCGCCCGGCTCATTGAAGCGCTCGTGTTCGGGGTGTTCTATTACATTCTGTTCATCGCGCTATGGGGGATCTTCCGGACTGTCGGGGTGCTGGAGGTGTTCGGGGGCCGATTGCCCGGCGTGTTCGCGTGGGTGTTGGCGGGGCTGGGTTATACGGTCTACGACTGGGTCACCCTTTTCCGGGGCGGGCGCACGTTCGGCAAGGCGATCATGCGCATTCGGGTGGAGCCGGCCCCGCTGGCGTCCCGGGAGGCGTGGAAACGGGTGCTCGGCTATCCGGCGCCGGCCATCGTGATGGGCATTCCGGTGCTCAATCTGCTGGCCGGAATGTTCGTGTTCGCGGTCGGCCTGCTGATCCTGATGGACAAGCCGCTGCAGCGCGGGCCGCATGACAGGCTGGCCGGGACCATCGTGGTTAAAGATCATTCCTGAGCGGGGCAAGACCGGGAGCCGCTTTTCAGGAAACTTGGTGGAGATCCGGTAAGACGCCTGGAGAGACTGCCATTAGGCTATGGGGCGTTCGGGTTGCCGGATGTTGATGCCCCTGACACGCTATGGGCATCTGTGTGCCGCTATGGTATGAGGTGCGAAGGTTGCCGGGCATCGGCGACACCGGTGCGGTCAAGCCGCGCCGCCGCACCGCGCGTGTATTAAGCGCCAGGAAACCCCGTCCGCTGTGGAGGCGAGGACGAATGCAAGTTCTGGGAGAGGTATTGTCCGCGCTCATCCCGCCGGTCGTGGTGGGGGGAGCCTTCATCTTTGGGGTGGTCAAGTTGGTGCGCGCCGAGGGTCCGGGGCGGCGGCCAAACCGGCAGGATCAGGCCGAGAACAGCCACTGATCGGTGACTCAGCAGAATCATAGCTGAGCTGAATTGTCTTAACGTCTTTCCGGGTATATGTTTGGGCGAGCGAATGAAACAATGCTCCGGAAAGGATTGCGTAGATGGCCAAGCAGATCCAGGAGATTCTCATCGATGACCTCGATGGGGGCGAGGCCAATGAGACGGTCAGCTTCGCTATTGACGGCTCTTCCTATGAGATTGACCTCAGCGACGTTAACGCCAAGAAGCTGAGGGACGCTCTCCAGCCTTTCGTGCAGCGCTCCCGCAGGGCGGGAGCCGTCCCCACGCGCCGTCGGGGCCGGGGCGGCCAGCGGGCGATGAGCCGTGAGAAGAGCGCCGAGATCAGGCAGTGGGCCAAGGCTCACGGCCTGCCCGTCAGCGAGCGAGGCCGGATCGCCTCCACTGTCGTCGAGAAGTACGAAGCGGCCCACTAAAGCGAGCCGCGGCTGACCATGCGCTTATGCCGTTCGCCTAAGGACCCCGGCGGCCGCCATAAGCGCATGATCGTCGAGGGCGAATCCCGATCCTGGACGTCGATCCGGCGATCTTGGATTCGCCTGAGAAATGGGCATTTGGGTCTTCGCGTCGAACCGTCGAGCGCGTGCTTTTGGCGGTTTTGTCGGGGATGACGGGACTCCAGCGCTTTCGGGCGATCTGGGGTCCCATCTCTGTGTCCGGCTTCCATCCGCCCGCGCTTCACCGGCAGTCCCGCCGGCCCGGCATGGCGATCCCGCCACTCTGGTAACGCCGCTGACCAGACGGGGTTTCGCCCTGAGTGATGCGTTCCACATCCGCTTGGCCCTCGTTTGCATCGCCGCATACCATGGCAGGAGCAAGAGACGTGGAAGCGGCGTCCAGGACGCATGGGCGTGACGACGGGCGACGACCCGCCCCAAGGGCCGGCCCGCCGGGCGCCCCCGTTCGCCCTTTCCGTGTCATCTGTCACCGTCGCCGGCGGCGAATCAGAGGCGTAGACCCAAGCGTCCCAAACATCGTTCGCTTGCGGCGTATCGGGAACACGTCACCCCCGAACCATAGTTGGATGGAGGGTGAACGCCCTGCTCTCGGGGAACGCTCTGTGCTATAGAGCGTGTCAGCGGCAGAGGGCACGGTTCGCCGAGCCAGGGCTAGCATGCGGGATGACGGGACCGGACTTACCGGCCTGACTGACCGCTCTGTGAGGAGCGACGAGATGTTCGAGAGGTTCACCGACCGAGCAAGGCGTGTTGTCGTCCTGGCCCAAGAAGAGGCCAGGATGCTCAACCACAACTACATCGGCACTGAGCACATTCTTCTTGGTTTGATCCACGAAGGTGAGGGCGTGGCCGCCAAGGCTCTGGAGAGCCTCGGCATCAGCCTTGAGGGCGTGCGTCAGCAGGTCGAGGAGATCATCGGCCAGGGCCAGTCGGCTCCGTCGGGGCACATTCCCTTCACCCCGCGGGCCAAGAAGGTCCTCGAGCTGTCGCTCCGTGAGGCTTTGCAGCTGGGTCACAACTACATCGGCACCGAGCACATCCTGCTCGGGCTCATCCGCGAGGGTGAGGGTGTGGCCGCCCAGGTGCTGGTCAAGCTTGGAGCTGATCTCAACCGGGTCCGGCAGCAGGTGATCCAGCTGCTCCACGGTTACCAGGGCAAGGAGCCGGCCGCCGCGGGCGGCCCCCAGGAGTCGGCCCCGTCCACCTCCCTGGTGCTCGACCAGTTCGGCCGCAACCTGACCCAGGCCGCCCGCGAGGGCAAGCTGGATCCGGTCATCGGCCGCGAGAAGGAGATCGAGCGGGTCATGCAGGTCCTCTCCCGGAGGACCAAGAACAACCCCGTTCTCATCGGCGAGCCCGGCGTCGGCAAGACCGCCGTCGTCGAGGGCCTGTCGCAGAAGATCGTCAGGGGCGAGGTGCCCGAGACGCTGAAGGACAAGCAGCTCTACACGCTTGACCTCGGCGCCCTGGTCGCCGGCTCCCGCTACCGCGGCGACTTCGAGGAGCGCCTCAAGAAGGTGCTCAAGGAGATCCGCACCCGCGGCGACATCATCCTGTTCATCGACGAGCTCCACACGCTCGTGGGTGCGGGCGCCGCCGAGGGCGCGATCGACGCCGCCAGCATCCTCAAGCCCATGCTGGCCCGCGGCGAGCTGCAGACCATCGGCGCCACCACTCTCGACGAGTACCGCAAGTACCTCGAGAAGGACGCCGCGCTGGAGCGCCGCTTCCAGCCGATCCAGGTGGCCGAGCCCTCGCTCAGCCACACGATCGAGATCCTCAAGGGCCTGCGCGACCGCTACGAGGCGCACCACCGCGTGTCCATCACCGACGGCGCGCTGGTCGCCGCCGCGCAGCTGGCCGACCGCTACATCAGCGACCGCTACCTGCCCGACAAGGCGATCGACCTCATCGACGAGGCCGGCTCGCGGATGCGCATCCGCCGCATGACCGCGCCGCCGGACCTGCGCGAGTACGACGAGAAGATCGCCAACGTCCGCCGTGACAAGGAGTCCGCGATCGACGCGCAGGACTTCGAGAAGGCGGCTGCCCTCCGCGACCAGGAAAAGCAGCTCCAGCTCAAGCGCGAGCGGCGGGAGAAGGAGTGGAAGGCCGGCGACATGGACGTCGTGGCCGAGGTGACCGAGGAGCTCATCGCCGAGGTCCTGGCCACCGCCACCGGCATCCCGGTCTTCAAGCTGACCGAGGAGGAGTCGCAGCGCCTGCTCCGCATGGAGGACGAGCTCCACAAGCGGATCATCGGCCAGGACGACGCCATCAAGGGCCTGTCGCGGTCCATCCGGCGCACCCGCGCCGGTCTGAAGGACCCGCGGCGTCCCGGCGGCTCGTTCATCTTCGCGGGTCCCTCCGGTGTCGGTAAGACCGAGCTGTCCAAGGCTCTGGCGGAGTTCCTCTTCGGCGACGAGGACGCTCTGATCAGCCTGGACATGTCGGAGTTCATGGAGAAGCACACCGTCTCCCGGCTGTTCGGCTCGCCTCCCGGCTACGTCGGCTACGAGGAGGGCGGTCAGCTCACCGAGAAGGTGCGGCGCAAGCCGTTCTCCGTGGTCCTGTTCGACGAGATCGAGAAGGCCCACCCCGACATCTTCAACTCGCTGCTGCAGATCCTGGAGGACGGTCGCCTGACCGACGCCCAGGGCCGGGTGGTCGACTTCAAGAACACGGTCATCATCATGACCACCAACCTCGGCACCCGGGACATCTCCAAGGGCATCGGGGTCGGGTTCGCGAAGTCCAACGACACCGAGTCCAACTACGAGCGGATGAAGGCCAAGGTCCAGGAGGAGCTCAAGCAGCACTTCCGGCCCGAGTTCCTCAACCGCGTCGACGACATCGTGGTCTTCCACCAGCTGACGCCGAACGAGATCATCAAGATCGTGGATCTGATGCTCGCGCAGGTGGCCGACAGGCTGAAGGACCGCGACATGGGGCTCGAGGTCTCGCCCGACGCCAAGCAGCTGCTCGCCGACCGCGGTTACGACCCGGTCATGGGCGCCCGGCCGCTGCGCCGTACGATCCAGCGCGAGCTGGAGGACTCGCTGTCGGAGAAGATCCTCTACGGCGAGCTCCGTCCGGGGCAGGTCGTCAAGGTGACCATCCAGGGCGAGGGCGACGACGCCACGTTCGTCTTCGCCGGGGAGAACGCCACCCAGGTGCCCGACTCCGCGGCCGCCATCGCCGGTTCGATCCAGAACTGACGGTTCCGAAGAACCCCCGCGTGCTCCGGCACGCGGGGGTTCTTCGTGCTCTGGAAACGTTGCCGAATCGTTGACGCCACGACTGGTTCGCCACGAGTAGTAGTACTACACTGCGTAGAGCTTCGCCCAGTCCTGTCCAAGTGATCCGCAAGATCACACCCGTACGGTCGGGACTGCTCCCTGGGGAGTAGCCGGAAATCAACCCAGGGCTGACGCGCGCGCCGCTCACGAGCCGACATGCTTGGAGCGCACCAGCGGGCGAGGGAACCAGTGAAAGTCGTGGAGGAAGTCGATGCGCCTGCGTCACGATGACGGAACGCTCGTTCACCTCGCCTACAACGCAGGCGTGCACCCCGCGGAGGACCTGGAGAACCTCATCGCCCACCTCACCCGCTACGCCGTGCCGGTGCGCAAGCGCCTCGGCGTCGAGCGGATGGGCGTCGGCCTGTGGCTCTCGCCGGCCGTCGCCGACCATCTCACCGCCGACCGCATCGAGCTGGTCCGCCTGCGCCGTTCTCTTGAGGAGCGCGGCCTGGAGGTCGTCAGCCTCAACGGCACCGGCGGCCGCAACCAGGAGGCGCCCGGCCCCGACTGGGCCAAGCCCGAGCGCTACCGCTACACGATGGCACTGGCCAGGATCCTGGCGTTCCTGCTGCCCGACGACGTCCAGTCCGGCAGCATCTCCACCATCCCGATCGGCTGGCGCCGCGACTGGCCCTCCGACCTGCAGGCCATCGCCACCCGCCGGCTGGAGCGGCTCGCCCGCGAGCTGCGCGGCCTCCACAGCGTCACCGGCAAGACCGTCAGGGTCGGCTTCGAGCCGTGGCCCGGCTGTGTGCTGGAGACCACGGAGCAGGCGCTGGAGCGGGTGAGCGGCATCGACTCCGACCACCTGGGCGTCTGTCTCGACGCCTGTCACCTGGCCCGTGGCGCGGAGGAGGCCGGGGAGGCGCTGCGCGGCCTGGCCATGACCGGTGCGCCCGTGGTCAAGCTCGGCCACGTCCACCACCACACCGGCGGCGCGCCCAACACCGGCAGCGTCCTGCACGACACCCTCACGGCGATGCTCTCGGGCGCGGTGAGCGGCAGCGCCCACATCGAGGTCGAGACCCACAACCTGGCGGTCCCCGGCCGGGCCAAGGGCCCCGGCGCCCTGGTCTCCCTGCTGGCCGAGGAGCTCGACTGGGCCCGCACCAGCCTCACCAGCCTGGGCCTCCAGCTCGCCGCCTGATCCGGGGGCTGGTCCGGCGCCTCACGCGCCGCCGAAGCCGCCTGATCCGGGGGCTGGTGCGGCGCCTCACGTGGCGCCGAACCAGCCCGGGATGTCGAGGCGCCACAGGTCGGCCGGGGTCATCTTGCGGAGGTCGGCCTCCAGGGCCCGAAGCCGGTCCTCGCCCAGTTCGGCGGCCCAGCGGGCGCGCAGGTCGTCGAAGATCGCGGCCGAGCGGGCGAGCGCATCCCTGCCGTACGGGGTCAGCCGGACGATCTTGCGGCGGGTGTCGGCGGGGTCGCGGGTGCGTTCGACGTAGCCGAGGCGTTCCAGTGTCTCGATGGTCTTGCCCGCGGCCTGCTTGGTGACGCCGAGCGTACGGCCCAGGTCCACCGCCGTCGTGCCGTCGGGCCCTATGGCCTGCATGACGAAGCCGTGCATGGGCCGGATGTCCGGATGCCCCTGACGGCCCAGCTCGGCATGGAGCTCGTCGATGAGCACCCGGAAGGCCAGGAAGAGGCGGAGCGGGAGTTCGAATCCCGGAGGTGTGCTTGACACGATAGACAACCTGGTTCACTATCTAGACAATGACGTTGTCTATCTTAGGGGAGCACCTGCCATGACCGTCATCCGCGACGCGGGGGCACGCAGGATCGAGACGCCCAACGGAACCATGACCACCCTCGCCTCACCCACCCAGGGGGAGTCACGCCAGGCCGTGTGGCGCGTGGACGCCAGGCCCGGCACGGCCGGCCCGGTGCACGCCTTCGACACCGAGTCGGTGTGGACCTGGCTGGCGGGCCGCTGCACCGTCCAGCTCGGCGGCGAATGGGTCGAGGTCGCGGCCGGCGACACCATGGTGCTGCCCGCCGACGTGCTGCGACAGCTCGTCGCCGACGAACGGCACGGGTTCGCCGCGATCGTGGCGGCCCCTGCGGGCGTGAACGTCTACAACCCGGACGGGCTCGACACCCCGGACGCCTGCGACCTCGTCCCCGAGGGCACCCGCCGCATGCCGCTGCCCTGGGCCCGGTGAACGACCGGGCCGCCCGGGCGAGGGAGGGCCTGAGGTCAAGCAGGAAGGCTGTACGTGCCGTCCTCCAGGACTTCTGCCAGGCCGTCGGCGACGAGCCCGTCCAGGGCCCGCTCGCGCTGCACGGCGTCGTCCCAGACCACGTCCAGCGCCGCCTTCGGCACCGGCCCGTGCGCCGCGCGCAGGACCGCGAGCAGCCGGCCCCGGCACTGGCGGTCGGTGCCCGCGTACGTCTGCCCCTTACGGGCGGGACCCGCGTGCGCGGGCTTGCCCGCCAGCCGCCAGGCGCAGACCCCCGCGATCGGGCAGCTCTCGCAGCGGGGGGCGCGGGCGGTGCAGACGAGCGCGCCCAGCTCCATCACCGCCACCCCCCAGAGGGCGGCGCCCAGCTCGGGCAGGAGCGCCTCCGCCAGGCGGCGTTCGGCGGCGGAGGTGGCCGTCGGAGGATACTCCTCGGCCCGTACCGCCCGTGCGAAGACCCGACGCACGTTGGTGTCCAGGATCGCGTGCCGGCCCCCGTACGCGAAGCTCGCGACCGCGGCGGCGGTGTACTCGCCGATCCCCGGCAGGGCCAGCAGGGTCGCGTGGTCGGAGGGGACCTCGCCGTCGTGCCGCTCGGTGATGGCCGTGGCGCAGGCGTGCAGGCGCAGCGCCCGGCGCGGGTAGCCGAGCCGCCCCCAGGCCCGCACCGCCTCACCGGAGGGCTCCGCGGCCAGCGCCTTCGGGGTGGGCCAGCGCGTCATCCACTCGTGCCAGACGGGAAGGACCCGGGCCACCGGCGTCTGCTGGAGCATGATCTCGCTGACGAGCACTCCCCAGGGTGTCCGATCGGGAGCGCGCCAGGGGAGGTCCCGGGCGTTGTTTTCGTACCACTCCAGAACGGGAAGGTGTAGGAGGTTCGGCTCGATCACGCGGCCCAGCGTATGACGAGATGGCAAGGTCCGGCGTGTCGTCACGGCACGTCATCCTCCCGTTACCCATCCTGGCCACATGGATCCGGAAACCATGCGTGGAGAGCCGGGACTCGGGGGCGACGTCTACTGGCGGCGGCGCATGAGCCTGCTCATCGCGGTGCTCGTCGTGGTGGCGGTGGTGGCGTGGGCCTGCTCCGGCTCCAGCGGCCCGGAAGAACGCTCGGACGCCAAGCCCTCACCCAGTCCGGCGCCGGTCACGGACCCCCTGCTCGCGGGGCTGCGTACGCTGACCACGGGGACGGCGAGCCCGTCACCCTCGCCCAGCCCGAGCAGGAGCCCACGCCCCCGGCGCGCGGGCGAGCCCTGCAAGGAGAACGACCTGGTGCTCCACCTCCAGGGCAAACAGGAGATCTACCCGAAAGGCACGCGCCCGCACTTCATCGTCACCGTGGTCAACACCGGGCCCGTGATGTGCAGGACCGACGTCGGACCGCGGGCGCTGGAGATCCGCATCACCTCGGGTGACGACCGTATCTGGTCCACCGCCGACTGCGTCAGCGGCCCCGGGACGGACACGCGCGAGCTGAAGCGCGGCGTGCCCTACGTCCGCTCCCTCGACTGGAACCGCCGCCGCTCCAGCGGCGACTGCCGCGCCGATCCGCCCGCCGCCCTTCCCGGCACGTACGTGGTGGTGGCGCGGCTGGGCGAGCACAGGAGCCCCAGAGGGGTCTTCCACCTGCGCTGAACCGGGCCTGCCCGCCGGTGGCACGGATGCGGCCGGTCACCGCGCGGCCCACGGCGCTCAGACGTAGCGTTCGAGGATCGAGGACTCGGCGAGGCGGGAGAGCCCCTCCCTGACGCTGCGGGCGCGGGACTCGCCGACGCCGCCCACCGCCTGGAGGTCGTCGATGCTGGCCGCCAGGAGCTTCTGCAGGCTGCCGAAGTGGTCGACCAGGCGGTCGACCACCGTGGCGGGCAGGCGGGGCACCTTGGCCAGCAGGCGGAAACCGCGCGGGCTGACCGGGCTGTCGAGCTTCTCGCCGTCGTCGTGGCCGAGCAGACCGGCCACCACCGCCAGGTCGAGCAGCTCGTTGCCGGACAGCGCGTCGAGATCGCGCAGGGCGTCGGACAGGCGACGCCGGCGGCGGCCCGACGGGGCCGGGAGGTAGTCGCGCACCACCAGCTCCCGCTCCGAGTCGACGCCGGAGACCAGCTCGTCGAGCTGCAGGGACAGGAGCCGACCGTCGGTGCCGAGCTCGACCACGTACCCCTTGATCTCGTCGGAGATGCGCCGCACCATCTCCAGCCGCTGCGCCACCGCCGCCACGTCGCGCACGGTCACCAGATCCTCGATCTCCAGCGCGGAGAGCGTGCCGGACACCTCGTCGAGGCGGTGCTTGTAGCGCTCAAGGGTGGCCAGGGCCTGGTTGGCCTTGGACATGATGGCGGCCGACTCCTCCAGCACGTAGCGGATGCCGTCGAGGTAGAGGGCGATGATCCGCATGGACTTGCTGATCGCGATGATCGGCAGGCCGGTCTCCTTGGCCACGCGCTGGGCGGTGCGGTGGCGGGTGCCGGACTCGTCGGTCGGGATGGTGGGGTCGGGGACGAGATGGACGGCGGCGCGCACGATCTTGTCGTCGCCGCTGACCACGATCGCGCCGTCCATCTTCGCGAGCTCGCGCAGCCGGGTGGCGGAGAAGTCCACGTCGAGCTCGAAGCCGCCGCTGCAGAGCCGCTCGACGGTCTTGTTGTGGCCGAGCACGATCAGGCCGCCGGTCTGCCCGCGCAGGATCCGCTCCAGGCCGTCGCGGAGGGGTGTGCCCGGCGCCACCGCGGCGAGGGCTTCCCGACGGCGGTCGTCAAGACTCCGGTCGTTTGGCACCTGACCCCCGTGTCGAAATAGTCAAGCCCAGCTTAGCCGCGCCGTCTCACTCTCTCCTCCGCCTTTGGCCGAGGCATGCGCCGTGGCCGGGTACGGCGAGAGAGGTTTCAACGGTACTGAAACGGACGTTTCCCGGCACCCGCAGCGCGTCCTTCGCGCCCGCGGGGCGTCACCGGACGACGCGGCGGCCCCCGAGGCGGGCCGTGGCGGCGACCTGAGGGCGTTCGTGGACCGGCCGCGGCCGGTGCGCGACCCCGTCACGGCGGCGGTCACGTCGGCTCTGGGAGGCTAGACGTCCCGCCGATGTCCGTAGCTCAACCGCCCGGCCCCGAAAAGGGCCGCTCGCGGGGGTCAGGTGACGTGGGTGAGGGCGTCCCAGACGTTCTCGGCCTCGACGACCTCGAAGCCGGGGGCGAAGGCGACCGGGCCGACCGGGACGAGGGAGCGCTGGCCGCCGGCCTTGCGCCTGCCCTCGTCGAGGGAGCCGAGCGGGACGAGGCCGCGCTTGAAGCCGAGACGGGCCGCTTCGGTGAGGCGGCGGCGGACGTCCTTGACCGGGCGGAGCTCGCCCGCGAGACCGACCTCGCCGAGCGCGACCAGGCCGGCCGGCAGCGGCTTGTCGCCCGCGGCGCTGGCGACGGCGAGCATGACGGCCAGGTCGACGGCCGGGTCGCCGAGCTTGATGCCGCCGACGGTGGCGGTGAAGACGTCGCAGCCGCCCAGCCGGGCGTTGAGCCGGCGCTCCAGCACGGCCAGGACCATCTGGACGCGGTAGGTGTCGAGGCCGGAGGAGGTGCGCCGGGGCTGCTGGGCCTCGGTGCGCGCCACCAGGGCCTGGACCTCCGCGGGCAGCGGGCGGGTGCCCTCGACCGTGACGGTCACGCAGGTGCCGGGGACCGGGTCGGTGCGGCGGGAGACGAACAGGCCGCTGGGGTCGGTGATGCCCTCGATGCCGCGCTCGTGCAGGTCGAAGCAGCCGACCTCGTCGGTGGGGCCGAACCTGTTCTTGATCGCTCGTACCATGCGGAGCCGGGAGTGGCGGTCGCCCTCGAAGTTGAGCACCACGTCCACGAGGTGTTCGAGGGTGCGGGGGCCGGCGATGGAACCTTCCTTGGTGACGTGGCCGACCAGGACGGTCGCCATGTCGCGCTCCTTGGCCAGGCGCACGAGGTTGGCCGCGACCTCGCGGACCTGGGTGACGCCGCCGGGGACGCCGGTCGCCTGGGCGGAGCCGACGGTCTGCACCGAGTCGACCACGAGCAGGCGCGGCTGGATCTTGTCCACGTGGGCGATCAGGGCCGACAGCTCGGTCTCGGCGGCGAGGTAGAGCCGGTCGCGGACGGCGTCGATGCGGTCGGCGCGGAGCCGGACCTGGGCCGCGGACTCCTCGCCGGTGACGTAGAGGACGGTCTCGCGCTCGGCCATGCGGGCGGCGGCCTCCAGCAGCAGCGTCGACTTGCCGATGCCGGGCTCGCCGGCCAGCAGCACGACCGCGCCCGGCACCAGGCCGCCGCCGAGCACCCGGTCGAGCTCGCCGACGCCGGTGGTGCGGGCGGCGGCGATCTCGGCCTTGACCTGGCCGATCGGCAGCGCCGGGGCGGTGGTGGCGCCGGCCTGGACGACATGGGCGCCGGCCCGGCCGCCCTCCGCGTCGACGGTGCCCCACGCCTGGCACTCGCCGCACCGGCCCACCCACTTGGAGGTGCGCCAGCCGCACTCGGCGCAGCGGTATCCGGGCTTCTGGGCAGTCTTGGCCATGGCGAGCAGGCTAGCGGGCCGGACCGACATCCGGCTGATCCCGCGGAGCCTGGGTCAGGCCCAGCTCACGGACCAGCACGCGCTTGGGCCGGGCGCCGACGACCTGCCTGACCGGCTGGCCGTTCTCGAACAGCAGCAGCGTGGGCAGGCTCATGACGCCGTAGCGGGCCTGGAGCTCGGGGTGCTGGTCGGTGTCGAGCTTGCCGATGGTCAGCCCCAGCTCGGCCTCGATCTCCTCCAGTACGGGGGCGACCATCTTGCAGGGCGGGCACCATTCGGCCCAGAAGTCCACCAGCACCGGCTCGCGGGCGGCGAGCACCCGCTCCTCGAAGTTGTCCGCGGTGAGCGTGATCATGTCTCTCCTCTGAAGAAGCAGTCTTCGCACGAGCCGGCGAGCTGCGCGGCGACCTCGGCGCGGCGGGCGAGCAGCAGCCGGACCTCGTCGTCGATCTCGGCGAGTTTGCGCTGGTAGACGGCCACCGACTCGGGGCAGGACCCGCCGCTGTCATGACCGGAGCGCAGGCAGTCGACGAACGGGCGGGTGTCTTCCAGCGTGAACCCCACCGACAGCAGCGCCCGGATCTCCGACACCAGCCGGACGTCCCCCTCCGTGTAGAGGCGGTAGCCGTTGGCGCCCCGGCGGGCGCTGAGCAGCCCGTGCTGCTCGTAGTAGCGGAGGGAACGGGTGCTCACCCCGGTCCGCCGGGCCAGCTCTCCGATGCGCATGAGCCCACGGTAGACATTGACACCGGCGTCAAGGTCAAGCCCTCAGTAGAAGCGCCAGCGCAGCACGTTCGGGTAGGCCAGCTCCAGCCCGGACGTCTCGGCGATGGCCTGCTCGGCCACCTCGGGGGCGAACTCGATGCGCAGCACCGCCTCCAGGTCGGCCCGCCGCTCGAACACCATGCGCAGGTCGAGGGGGCGACGCAGCCAGCCCTGGCGGTCCCAGAACGCCTCCACCTCCGGCGCGGAGTAGGACGGGACCGTGCGCTGGAACCACCGGCCGAACGCGCCACGGGAGGCGTCGAGGTCCAGCACGAAGGCCGCGCCGCCGCGCCGCACCACCCGCGACAGCTCGCGCAGGCCCGGCTCGCAGCCCGGCCCGAAGAAGTACGCCCAGCGCGCGATCGCGACGTCGACCGAGGCGTCGGGGAGCGGCAGGTCCTGGGCGGCCGCCTCGCGCACCTCGACGGACGGGAGCGCGGCGCACCGGCGGCGGGCGGCGGCGGCCAGGCCGCGGTGCGGCTCCACGCCGATCACCCGCGCCGCCTCGGCGGCGTAGCCGGGCAGGTGGTAGCCGGTGCCGCAGCCGATGTCGAGCACGGTCGCGCCACGCCACGGCCGCAGCTCGCGCATCGCCGCTCCGGCGGTGTCGCCGGGGTCGACGGCGCGGTTCTCCAGCTCGTACACGTGGGGGGTGTGCCAGATGTTGGGGCTCGGAATCGCGCCGCGGACCGTCCTGGGCATGCGACAACCGTACGTGGTGGCGCGCCGGCACGGGACATCCGGCTTAGGCTGGCAACGTGGCTGATGTCATCCGCGTGCCCAATGCGAAGATCGCATTGTCCACCGCTTCGGTATATCCGGAACGCACGCCCGATGCGTTCGAGCTGGCGGCCCGCCTGGGCTACGACGGCGTTGAGATCATGGTCGGCGCCGACCCGGTGAGCCAGGACATCGACGTGATCGAGCGGCTCTCCGACCACTACGAGGTGCCCGTCCTCGCCATCCACGCGCCCTGCCTGCTCGTCACGCAGCGGGTGTGGGGGCGCGACCCGTGGGCCAAGCTCGTCCGCGCCCAGAAGGCGGCCGAGCGGCTCGGCGCGTCCACGGTCGTCGTGCACCCGCCGTTCCGCTGGCAGCGCGACTACGCCCGCGAGTTCGAGACCGGTCTGGCCCGCATGCGCGACGAGACCGACGTGGTCTTCGCGGTCGAGAACATGTTCCCGCTTCGGGCCAGGGGCAACGACGTGGTGCCGTACTCACCCGACTGGAACCCGATCGACTACGACTTCCCGCACGTCACGCTCGACCTGTCGCACACCGCCGTGTCGGGCTCCGACGCCATGGAGATGGCCACCAAGCTCGGTGACCGGCTGGCCCATCTCCACCTGGCCGACGGCAGCGGCGTGACCAACAAGGACGAGCACCTGGTGCCCGGCCGGGGCAGCCAGCCGTGCGCGCCCATGCTGGAGCGGCTGGCCCGCAACGGCTACGACGGCCTGGTCGTCCTGGAGATCAACACCCGCAAGGCGGCCAGCCGTTCGGAGCGCATCGACGACCTGGCCGAGGCGCTGGCCTTCGCCCGCCTCTACCTGGCGGCCTCGCGATGAACCACGACCGTCTGCGCACGGGGCCGAGCCCCGAACTCGGCCTGGCGTTCGAGCGGGTGGCCGACGCCTACGACGCGGGCCGGCCCGGCTATCCCGACGAGCTCTACCTGGCGCTGGCGGAGGTGTCGGGCGTGCCGCTCGACGGCGCCACGGTGGTCGACGTGGGGGCCGGCACGGGGAAGCTCGCGCACGCCCTGCGCGCCCGCGGCGCCCGGGTGGTCGCGGTCGATCCGGGCGCGGAGATGCTCGCCAGGCTGCGGGCCAAGGGCACGGCGGGGGTGGCCGCGGTGCGGGCCGACGGCAACGCGCTGCCGCTGGCCGGACGCTGCGCCGATCTGGTGACGTACGGCCAGTCCTGGCACTGGCTCGACCCGGCGGCCTCGATCGAGGAGGCCAGGCGGGTGCTGCGGCCGGGCGGGGTCATCGCCGCCTGCTGGAACTTCGCGCACGCGGCCCAGGCCGAGTGGCTGGCCGCCCACGAGGAGCGGCTGGCCGGGGCGTGCCCCACCTACTGGGGGCCGGCCAGGGCGGAGTGGTCGCCGCCGCCGATCGCGGCCGTGTTCGAGGTGGTGGGGGAGCGCTGGATGCCGTGGACCCGCCTGGTCGGGGTCGAGGAGTTCCTGCTCGACCTGCGTTCTCACTCGTACATGGCGGCGATGCCGGAGGCCGAGGCCGACGCGCTGGTGGAGCGGCAGCGGGCGGAGCTGGTCAAGGAGTTCCCCGGTGGCGTGATGTCGGTGCCGATGCGCGTCTACCTGGCCGT
This sequence comes from Nonomuraea corallina, assembly GCF_027620315.1. Classification (GTDB taxonomy): domain Bacteria; phylum Actinomycetota; class Actinomycetes; order Streptosporangiales; family Streptosporangiaceae; genus Nonomuraea; species Nonomuraea corallina. Next base: position 19,146 of record NZ_JAPNNL010000028.1, read on the forward strand.
GGGCCGGTGAGGGCGTGAGCACCATCAAGCGGCGTCCCGGGCGGCGTCCAGGCTCCGCCGACACGCGCGGGGAGATCCTCGCGGCGGCGCGGAAGGTCTTCGCCGAGAAGGGCTTCGACAAGGCGACGGTGCGCGGCATCGCCAGGGAGGCCCAGGTCGACCCGGCGCTGGTGCACCACTACTTCGCCACCAAGGAGGGCATGTTCGCGGCGGCCATGCAACTGCCGCTGTCGCCCGACCGGGTGCAGGCGGTGCTGCTCGACGGTCCCCGGGAGGAGATCGGCAGGCGACTGGTCACGATGGTGCTCGCGGTGACCCAGGAGCCGGAGACCCGCGAGCCGCTGGTGGCGCTGATCCGCTCGGCGATGACCCACGAGCAGGCGCGGGTGATGTTCCAGGAGTTCATGACGAACGCGCTGCTCTACCGGGTGGCCGACCAGCTCGGCATCCCCCACCTGCGGGTCGAGGCCGCGTTCGCGCAGATGTTCGGCGTGGTCATGGCGCGGCACGTGCTCCGCCTGGAGCCCATCGCGAGCGCCGCGCCGGAGGAACTGGTGGAGTTGATAGCGCCGACGATTCAGCGCTATCTCACAGGCTAGAGCATTGTTCTGTAACAGCTCCGCGCCATAAGGTGAACACGGTTACCCTCTGGAAGTTACTCGTAGGTAGGATCCCGAGGGGGCCAGGTCAGCGCGGTCACCGTACGCTGGCAAGCCAACGTCGTTGTGGGAGGACCCGTGCTCTGGGTAGCCATCATCGGGCTCGTGATGACCGTCGCGGCGGTGGCCGTGGCGGGCCGCAGGGCTCTATTCCTGTTCAAGCTCGCCACGGTGGGCCCACCGGCTCCTGAGCGGATCGAGTACGCCAAGGCCAACGCCGGCGCCGAGGCCAAGGCGCAGCTGGTGGAGGTGTTCGGCCAGAAGAAGCTGCTGAAGTGGACGCCGTCCGGCGTGGCGCACTTCTTCGTCATGTGGGCGTTCTTCATCCTGCTGACCGTCTACATCGAGGCGTACGGCGCGATCATCCAGGGCGCCGTCACCGGCAGGCCGAACTTCCACATCCCGCTCATCGGGCAGTGGCCGGTCCTCGGGTTCCTGCAGGACTTCATCGCCGTCGCCTGTCTGCTCGGCCTGGTCGCCTTCGCGGCCATCCGGCTCAAGAACTCGCCGAAGACTCTCGGCCGCAAGTCCCGCTTCTCCGGGTCCCACCTGGGCGGCGCGTGGCTCGTCCTGTTCATGATCTTCAACATCATCTGGACGCTCTTCCTGGCCAGGGGCGCGGCGGCGGCCAACGGCAACCTGCCCTACTCCTCGGGCGCGTTCGTGTCGATCCCGCTCGGCGAGGTGCTGCCGGCCAGCCACCTGCTGGAGGAGATCGCGCTGCTCCTGCACATCGGCTTCATGCTGGTGTTCCTGATCATCGTGGTGCACTCCAAGCACCTGCACATCTTCACCGCGCCGCTGAACGTGCTGTTCTCGCGCCGGCCCGACGGCCTGGGCGCGGTGCCCGAGATGCGCGTCGACGGCAAGCCGGTCGACTTCGAGGACGAGGACCTCGACCCCGAGCGGCTGGGCCGGGGCAAGATCGGCGACACCACGTGGAAGGGCTTCCTCGACTTCTACTCCTGCACCGAGTGCGGCCGCTGCCAGTCGCAGTGCCCGGCGTGGAACACCGACAAGCCGCTGTCGCCCAAGATGCTCATCCTCGACCAGCGCGACCACGCCTTCGCCGTCGCCCCCTACCTGATGGCCGCGCAGAACGGCGGCGCCGAGCACAAGGACACCGACGTGCTCGCGCTGCTGGAGAAGCCCCTGGTCGGCGAGGACGGCGTGATCCACCCGGACGTGCTCTGGTCGTGCACCAACTGCGGCGCCTGCGTCGAGCAGTGCCCGGTCGACATCGAGCACATCGACCACATCATCGACATGCGCCGCTACCAGGTGATGGTCGAGTCGTCGTTCCCGTCCGAGGCGGGGGTGATGGTCAAGAACCTGGAGAACAAGGCCAACCCGTGGGGCATGTCGGAGATGAAGCGGGCCGACTGGATCGAGGAGCTCGATTTCGAGGTGGAGCTGGTCGACGAGAAGATGCCCGAGGACGCCGAATACCTCTTCTGGGTCGGCTGCGCCGGCGCCCTGGAGGACCGGGCCAAGAAGACCACCAAGGCGGTCGCGGAGCTGCTGCACATCGCCGGGGTGAAGTTCGCGGTGCTCGGCCCGATGGAGGCCTGCACCGGTGACCCGGCCCGCCGCCTGGGCATGGAGTACCTGTTCAACATGCTCGCCCAGCAGAACATCGAGACGCTGAACGAGGCGGGCGTCAAGAAGATCGTCGCCACCTGCCCCCACTGCTTCAACACGCTGGCCAACGAGTACCCGCAGCTCGGCGGCACCTACGAGGTGATCCACCACACCCAGCTGCTGGCCAAGCTGGTCGACGAGGGCAAGCTGACCCCGATCACGCCGATCGAGGAGAAGATCACCTACCACGACCCGTGCTTCCTGGGCCGCCACAACAAGGTCTACTCCCAGCCGCGCGACATCATGTCCAAGGTGCCGGGCGTGCAGACCCAGGAGATGCACCGCCACAAGGACCGCGGCTTCTGCTGCGGCGCGGGCGGCGCCCGCATGTGGATGGAGGAGCGGATCGGCAAGCGGATCAACACCGAGCGGGTGGACGAGGCGCTGACCACGAACCCGGACACCGTGTCCACCGCCTGCCCGTTCTGCATGGTCATGCTCGGCGACGCGATCAACGAGAAGAAGAACTCCGGAGAGGCCAAGGAGTCGCTCGAAGTCGTGGACGTCGCGCAACTCCTGATCAAATCCGTGAAGACCTCCGCCTGACCCGCGAAGTGAAACTCCTCCACACGCCCGTGTGGAGGAGTTTCGCCGGTCAAGAGGGCTGATCGCGGTAAATCTGGCATCCACATAACGGGAAAATCACGGTAACCTCAACGTCGCATGGCTCTATTCGACGGGGAGGGGGGCTTGTGACAGCTGTCGTCGTGACAGACGCCGAAGTCACCCTTGCCGACGTCCTCGCCCTGCGACTGGCCATGGCCGAGCCGTTGCCCGGCGGCACCGAGCTGGTGCTGCGCCACCGCACCAGCGGCGTCGAGCGCGAGGTGACCCTGGGCACGCCCGGCGCCGAGACCCGCGAGGCCACCGTCGCCGTGTCGCTGGCCCCACTGCTGCTCACCGCCGGGCGCTGGGACGCCTACCTGCGCCACCAGGGCAGGCGCAGCCGGCTGCGCAGCATCGACCCCGGCTTCTCGCTCGACCACCTCGACGCGTACGCGCTCTGCAAGCGCACGCTGGCCTACCGGTCCTACCGCACCCGCAACGGCTACCTCGCGCTGAAGATCGACGAGGCGGCGCCCGTGGCGGAGGTGCGTGCCGTCTGGTTCAGGGAGGGCCGCTTCGAGGTGACCGGCCTGCTCGCCTACACGGGCCTGGCGGACGACGAGTCCCGCCACGAGGCCACGCTGGCGCTGCACCGCAGGCAGACGGGCATGCGGGTGTCGGCCACCGCCACCGTGCAGGGCGTGCGCTTCCACGCCGCGGTCTCGCTGGTCGACGTGCTCGCCGCCGACCCCGAGGCGTCGGGCACGTGGGAGCCGTCGCTGGAGGTGGACGGCCTCGGCGAGCCGTTGCGGCTGGGCGGCTGGCTCGACGACGTCGACGGCAAACGCCGCCGCCTGCAGTACCCTTCGGCCCGGATCGACGGCGTGCCCATCAAGCCCTCCTACACGGCCGACGACGAGCTGCGCATCGAGGTGGGCGGGTGAAGGTCAGCTTCCTGCTCTCCTCCGCCTACGCCATGCGCGGGGACGTCCGTTCCATGCTCAGCCTCGCCGGCGCGCTGGCCCAGCGCCACGACGTCGAGGTGATCAGCCTCAGGAGGCAGAAGGAGAAGCCGTTCTTCCCGGTCGCCGCGGGCGTGGACATGCGCTCGGTGGTCGACGCCAGGCCCGGGGTCAGACGGCTGTTCCCGCAGGGCCAGGTGCGGACCGAGGTGGCGCTCTGGCGGGTGCTGCGCTCGCTCAGGAGCGACGTCCTCATCACCACCAGGCCGGGGCTGAGCGTCCAGGCCGCCCGGCACGCCCCGCGCGAGACGCTGCGCATCGCCCGCGAGTGGGGCAGGCCGGCGGTCCCCGGCCCGGTCAGGAAGCTCTACCCGCGTCTGGACGCGGTCGTGGCGGCCACCGAGCCGGCCCGTGAGGAGTGGAGCGACCTGCTCGACTCCGGGCCGCCCGTGCACGCCATCCCCGACGCGCTGCCCGGCTCGCTGTGGCCGCGCTCCCGGATGGACAACCGCATCGTGGCGGCGGGCGGCCGCTGGGTGGCCGCCAAGGCGTACGACAGGCTGATCCGCGCCTTCGCCGTGGTCTGCGCCGAGCGGCCTGACTGGCGGCTCAGGCTGTACGGCAGCGGCCCGGAGGAGCGGCGGCTGCGGGCGCTGGTCGACGAGCTGGGCCTGCACAACCACGTCTACTTCATGGGCACGACGCCCGACCTGACCGGCGAGTTCGCCAAGGCGTCCATCGTGGCCAACACCTCCCACACCGCCGACCTGGGCATGACCGTGCTGGAGGCGATGGGCTGCGGGGTGCCCGTGGTGGCGTTCGAGGGCCCTCATGGACCCGCCGAGCTGGTGGCCACCGGCTACAACGGCGTGCTGGTGCCCGGCGCCGACGAGCAGGCGTTCGCCGCGGCGTTGCTGGCGCTCATCGGCGACGAGCGCAGACGGCGCTCGCTGGCCGCGGGGGCGCTCGACACCGCCATCCGCCACGGGGCCGACGAGGTGGGCGAGCAGTGGGAGAAGCTGTTCGCCGGACTCCGCTGAGTGATACCGGTAGCGGGTACCGTAGAGGCATGCATGGGTACAGCGGAGACAAGCAGGCCTACCTGACCCGGCTCAGGCGGATCGAGGGGCAGATCAGGGGTCTGCAGCGCATGGTCGACGACGACGCCTACTGCATCGACGTCCTCACCCAGGTCTCCGCGGCCACGCGGGCGCTGCAGGCGGTGGCGCTGGGGCTCCTGGAGGAGCACATCTCCCACTGCGTCGCCGACGCCATCGCCACCGGCGGCCCTGAGGCCGACGCGAAGGTCAAGGAGGCCTCGGCCGCCATCGCGCGGCTCGTCCGCTCGTAGGCGGACACCCCCCAGGAGGACTAGTCATCGTGAGCCACCCCCGACATGACATGTCCCGGACCCCTTGAGGAGTCCGGGACGAGGTCATGTGATCGTCTTCAGTGACTGACCGAAGTCCGCAATCCGAGCGCGTCGTCGAGCTCGTCCAAGGTAAGCCGCCGCTCGCTGACAGCGACGGCGGTGAGCACCTCGGCGTAAAGCGCGATCTCGTCCAACGCGACACGGTCATGGACCCGGGAGTCCAGAGTTTCGTGCCCCACCGCGTCGTCCTTCCCTTCCGCAGCCCACACCCTCTTCGAGGTTACGGTGCGAGCTCTTCCGGCGACATGGCCCATCGGAGTCATTCCTTTCGTCGCCGATGAGGCCCCAAGCGGATCATTTCCGCAGGTGGAGATCACAATTCAGCTAAATAGATATGATCTTAAGTGTTAGAACGATATAGGCGGGCTTAGAGTGAAATAGCGGCATTACTGGTTTAGCGGGGACTGCCGGGATCGTCACGTTCGCTGATGAGGCGGCGCACCAGCGCCGCCGACCCCGCGAAGCCCCGCTCCGGCACCCGCGCGCCCGACACGCGATGCCAGGCCAGCCCCACCGCGTACGCCGCCCCGAGCACCGCCGCCGTGCTGTCGCGGTCGGGCGGCATCAGGCCCGTCCCCGCCTCCTCGCGCACGTGCGTGAACCCGCCGCGCCGGTCGAGCAGCGTGATTCCCGGCAGCCTGAGCCGCCGTCTCGCGGCGCCCTCCGACGTCGTGCCCGACGTGTGACCTGAATCCGGCCTGCCGGGCTCCGGAATGCCGCCCGTGCGCGTATCGGGCCCTCCCCCTGGCCCGGTAAAGGAACCGGTATCGGGGTAATGGCCGTAATGCGCCGGCGAGAGCCGGACCGGAAAACCGTCCGGCTCGGTGCGCTCGGCCGCCGACGTGCTCGTCAGCCCCGCCCGCACCAGCTCCTCGTACGCGTGACGGAGCCGGTGGTCGAGCCGGGGCGGCAGCGACCCCTTGGAGTCGGACAGGTCGGCCAGATAGGCGGCGGCGGCCCGGGGCGGATCGGGCGTGAAGGCCAGCGCCTCGACCAGCTCGTAGACCGCGTGCGACAGGTCCGACTCCGGGTCGGTCTCCGCCATCAGCGCCCTGGCCAGCCGGGGCGGGCAGCGGCGCAGCCAGGCCCGGCGCAGCGCATGGTCGCCGCGCCCGGCCGCCTCGTCGTCCAGGCCCGGCCGCTTGAGCGCGGGCTCCACCATCGTGAGCAGCGCCAGCGCCCGCGGCCTGAACCGGGTGTCGGACAGCAGCAGATGCGCGGTGTCGGCGATCAACGCGGTCAGGCGCAGCGAGACGCGCTCATGGCCGGCGCGGTGCCGCTCGGCCACGAGCCTGGCCAGGTCCGCCAGCCGTGGCGCGGGCAGCCAGCGCACCCACTCGTCGCCCGGCAGCGGCCGCCGCAGGAACTCGCCGAACATGGTGATCAGCCGCTCGTTGCCGTCGAAGGCGGGCGCGTAGGCGCACCACATGATCGTCCCCCAGATCGCGGCGACCGTGCTCGGCACGTCGGCGGCGAAGACGTCGTCGAAGGCGGAGAGGGGATGGTCGGTCTCGCTCCTGAGGCAGTTGGCCCGCAGCAGGTCGCTGATGTGCGCGCAGAGCCGCGGCGGCACGTCGGGGCCGACGAAGGCCTGGGTCGAGCCCGGCTCGCCGGCGAAGTCAGGGCCGCGCGGGATCACCGACCGGGGCAGCGCCGCCGGGGAGTGGCCCACCCGCCGGACGCGGACGCGCCGGGGCGGCGGAGCCAGATGCCAGCGGCCGTCGGCCGGGTCGAGCAGGTGCCAGCGCGCGTGCGCGCCGAACAACCACCGGTCGCCCTCGCGGGTCACCAGCGTCCTGGCCGCGATGGCGTGCGCGCGGGCGTTGTCGGGCAGCTCCCGCCAGCGCGGGTCATGGACCATCGCGTGGATCTCCGCTTCGGCGGCGGTGAACGCATTCCAAGGGTCCACGGCGGCCATCGTAATCGCCAGACCGGAACCGAGGGTCAGGAGTAGACGGCAGAATGTCGGCTATGAGGGCGAGACTGGCGGGCATGATGGCGGTCGTGGGCGTGGTGAGCGGGTGCGGGACGGTGACGGCCGCCCCGCCGCAGCTGGAAGGCCCCGGGGTGCTCACTCTCGCCAAGGCGCGGCCGCCCACGCCCGGCGGAGAGGTGGGCGGCGCCTCCACCGAGTTCACGACCGCCAAGGACCTGGCGATGTGGCTCAAGCTCAGCGAGAAGGAGAAGGACGTCGACCGCCTCGCCAAGCTGGACGTCAACGCGACCGCCAAGGGCGCCATGTACCTGGAGCCCAGGACCTCCGCCTGGTTCGACGGCTTCCGCGGCCCGTTCGTCTACCAGGACCTGGCCGGCGACATCGTCATGCACGCCCGGGTGAAGGTCGAGAGCAGACGGGGCGGCAGGCCCGCGCGCAAGTTCTCGCTCGGCGGCCTGATGGCCCGGGTGCCCGGCTCGTACGACAACCCCAACTGGGTGTCGATCACCACCGGCACCACCGACAGGCCGGGCCGGATCGAGTCGAAGTACACCGAGGACGGCAGCTCCAAGCCCAAGGAGGTGGCCGCCAAGGGCGGCTGGACGGAGTTCGTGCTGGCCCGGGTGGGCAGGGTGTGCGCCGCGCTCTACAAGGAGGAGGGCGGCGAGTGGAAGGTGGCCGACCGCTGGCCGACCGAGTTCCCCGAGGTGCTCCAGTGGGGCGTGACCGCGTACTCCGACTGGGACAGCTACGCCGCGCTCAAGAGGGACCACGTCAAGGGCAACGCCAAGCTGGTGAGGGGGCGCCCCGACCTGAGGATGACCGTCGACTACGTCAGGTTCCTCAGGCCGGAGCTCCCCGACTACGCCGACCCGCTGAACACCGCGTCGGTCTCGGACGAGGTGCTGATCAAAGCGCTGACGCCCGCCGATGCCTGAGCGCCGCCGCCATGTAGGTGTCCGGCGTACGGGCGAAGGAGGCCCGGTCGTCGTCGGTCAGCTCGCGCACGACCTTCCCCGGCACCCCGGCCACCAGCACCCCCGCCGGGATCTTCTTGCCGGGCCCGATCAGCGCGCCGGCCGCGACGAGGGTGCCCGCGCCCACGCGGGCGCCGCCCAGCACGATCGCGCCGATGCCGATCAGCGCGCCCGTCTCGACGTGGGCGCCGTGGACCATGGCCTTGTGGCCCAGGCTCACCCGCGGCTCCAGGACGGCCGGCTCACCGGGATCGGCGTGCAGGCAGCAGAGGTCCTGGACGTTGCACTCCTCACCGATCTCGATGCGCTCGCCGTCCGCCCGCAGGACGGACCCGTACCAGATGCTCGACGCCCGGCCTATCGTGACCCTGCCGACCACGACGGCGCCGGGGGCGACGTACGCGTCCGGGTGGATCTCCGGGATCGCCCCGTCGTCCAATGCAGCGATGTACATCCCACCCATCGTAATTCCCGCCATTTCCCGCTCGGCTCCGGCATTCCGGTTGCGGTCGGGGGCAGGAGGCAGGAGAGTCGATTACTGACGTCTCGTCATCAGATCCTCACAATCCGCAGTTTCCCCCGCCTCACGCGAACGTATAGGTAATCCCCATGACACACGGGCACGACAGCATTCCCGACCTGATGCAGGAAGACATCTTCGACATCGCCATGCGCGGCTACAACCGCCGCCAGGTGCACGACTACATGGCCAAGACCCGTAACCAGATCAGGGATCTGGAGGAGCGGCTGGCGCGCGCGATCGACCAGGCGGAGCAGAGCCGCCTCGAGCTCGTGGACGCCAGGCGGCAGATCGCCGAGGTGCCGCAGAACTTCAACCCGAGCACCCGGCTGGAGCAGATCCTCAAGCTCGGCCAGGAGGAGGCCGCCGCCCTGCGGGAGGAGGCCGAGGCCGAGAGCACCGCGCTGCGCGAGTCCGCCAAGACCGAGTCGGACCGGCTGCTGACCTCCGCCAGGGAGACCGCCGACAAGATGCTCACCTCCGCGCAGGCGGAGGCCGAGCGGCGGGTCGGCGAGGCCACCGAGGCGGCCGAGCGCATGCTGGAGCAGGCGGGGGCCGACGCGGAGGAGGCCCGTACCTCCGCGCGCGCCGAGGCCGACGCGATGCTGCAGCAGGCGCGGGCCGAGTCGGAGCACCTGGTGACCGTGGCGCGTGAGGAGGCCGAGCGGCTGGTGTCGACCGCGACGGCCGAGTCGGAGCAGACCCTGGCCGGGGCGCGGGCCGAGGCGGAGCGGACCGTCGCCGCCGCCCACGCCGAGGCCGAGGCGGCGCTGGCCGCGGCGCAGCAGCGGGTGGCCTCGCTCGACGAGCACGCCGGCCGCCGGGTGGAGTATCTGAGCAACACCCACAACGAGGTGGTGCGCAGGCTGAACGAGGTCAACTCGGTGCTGAGCGACCTGATGCGCAAGGAGGCCGGGGCGGGCCCGCTGACGCCCGAGGCGATCGCGCCGCCCGCGGCGCAGCCCCAGCTGCCCAGCGGGCAGGACCAGGACGACGTCCGGGTGATCGTCGAGGAGGAGGACGAGCCGCGCGAGGAGCGGTCGGCCGACGACACGGACGTCAACCTGGGCCGGCTCGAACTGCGCAAGTAGCGGGTGGAAGCCTCCGCCCCCGATCGGGTCGGAGGCTTCCACGCGTGCCCCCTCTTGGTGGCCCGGTGCCGGGGCCGCCGAGACGCTGGACACGGCACCGGGCGGATCGTGGTGGCGGCGGGCGAGGCGGCCCGCCGCTCACGGAGGAGCGGGGCCGGCTCGCCGCTCGAACTCGCCCGCCAGCCTCTGCTGGTCCCGGAGCTGCTCGCGCAGGTTGTCGGGGTCGTCCGCGTCGATGGTCATCGCGCCGCCGGCGTCGCGCTGCGCGTCGCTGAGCGGGTGGTGGCGCGTCGCCCACCAGCGCCCGGCATCGCTTCGCCAGATGGTCCACTGCGGGAACTCTCGGGCGATCTCAGCGAGATGCCGGTCAAAGGTCATCTGATCAAACCCTCCGAGGGCCCCTGTTCGAGGTTCCATCCACTTTCGAGAGTGCGCCACCTCTCTAGAGAACACAATGATCGAAGGGGTCAGGTCAACGTAGCCACTTGACAAAATCGCTTGACTCATGCGTCGAAGTCGTACTGGAGTACGTATGCCGCGGCGTCCAGCACCATCTCGTTGACCTCCACCGGCGACCCTCCGGTGAGGAAGGCGGTGCGGTCGACGACGATGACCGGGGTGCCGGCCGGCAGGCCCAGGAGGCCGCTCTCGCGGGGGCTCGGCATGCGGGCGCGGACCTCCTCGGTGAAGTGCGCGGGAGGCAGGCCGAGGTCGCGCAGCCGGGCGTAGACGCCGCCGGGACCGGTGTCCTCCTGGGTGATCGGGCTGCCCTCGACGAGCGGCGCGGGGAAGTAGGAGGTGGCCAGCTGCACGGGCCTGGCGTCGACCAGGTAGCGGCGCCGGCGCACCCAGACATCGGGGGTGCCGAGCATGTGCGCCACCTCGGCGGGGGCCTGCTCGCGGACCACCTCGACCTGGTCGACGGTGAAGGGACGGCCGCGGGTGTCGGCGTCCCAGATCGATCGTCCCTCGCCCCACTGCTCGCGCGCCAGACGGCGGGAGCCGTGCCTGCGTATCGGTTTGAACAGTCGCACGTAGACCCCCGAGCCTCGCTTCGGTACGGCCAGACCTTCGTTGATCAGAACCGCGAGCGCCTGCCTGGCGGTGGCCCGTGCGATCGCGTACTCGGTCATGAGAGCGTTCTCGCCTGGTAGCCGGTCCCCGTCGCGCAGGTCGCCGGAGTGGATCCGGTCGCGGAGTGCGTCGGCGATCTGGCGGTAGATGGGAGGTTCGTGGGGTACCGGGGATTCAGACACAGTTAGATCACCCTCTGTCACCAACCGGGTTTGGCGTCTCCAGAGAACTTGCCCCGTCTTGTCTACGATCGCACAGGTACAGAGGTTGGTTGCGTGTCTCTTTTTGAGCGGTGTATGCCTGTGTGGTGACAACGGCCCGTTTTTATCGGGCCGTTACCCGCGAAAAGGGCCGACCGTTGCGGGCCCGGCCCACCAGCGGCGCGTAACCGCCGCGGCCGCCACCGCCCCCGCCGTGTTGATCAGGACGTCGTCCACGGACGAGAACCGGCCGAGTCGCAGGACGTACTGGAGGGTCTCCACGAGCAGTGAGGCGAGCGCCGCGACCGCGGCCACGCGGGCCGGGGAGGCCAGGCGCGCGGAGCGCACGGGCAGCAGCGCGCCGAGCGGGGCGAACACCAGCAGATTGCCCCCGACCTGCACGAACGCCGTCTCCCACGGCGCCCGCAGCACCGCGGCGAGATCCCGGAACGGGATCAGGCTGACGCCCTCCGCGCCGCCCGCCGGGGTGAGGATCATCCAGATCCAGGGGGCGGTGCCGACCGCGATCCCGACGTCGGCCAGCGCGGTGCGCAGGGCCGCGGGGTGCCCGCGGCGGGCGCGCCGACGCGACAGGAGCACGACGGCTGCCGCGGCCCAGGGAAGGGCAAAGGTACCAGCAATAATGACGTTTCCCCACAAATCCCACGTGCGCGCCACCGGACCATGATGTCCGCGGCGGACGGCTACGGGAAGATGACCCTCAAGACAGGTCGCGCGTGGGCAACATCAGCGACATGGCGCGCGGCGACGCGGCGAGAGACGATGCTATGGGCACGACAACGATCAAGCGGGAGTTACCCGATGCAGGATGAATGGTCGCAGGCGGTCGACGGGCGCACCGACGCCGCCGACCGGTTGGCGGAGGCCGCGCGGTCCGGCAAGCCGTGCGAGCCCGTGCGCGACGTGGTCGGCACCACGCGGGAGGCGTACGCCGTACAGGAGATCAACACGCGCCGGGCGCTGGACGAGGGACGTCGGCTGGTGGGCCGGAAGATCGGCCTCACCCATCGGGAGGCGCAGGAGCGGCTCGGCATCGACCATCCCGACTACGGCATGCTTTTTGCGGATATGTCGTATCTCGATGGGCTGCCCATCCCCATCACGCGCTTCCTCCAGCCCAGGGTCGAGGCGGAGATCGCCTTCGTCATGGGCGCCGACCTGGTGGGCGGGCCCTTCACGGTGGCCGAGGTGATCAGGGCGATCGACTTCGTGCTGCCCGCCATCGAGATCGCCGACTCGCGCGTCGCCGGCTGGGACATCACGCTCCCCGACACCGTCGCCGACAACGCCTCCGCCGGCGCGTTCGTGCTGGGCAACACGCCCGCCCCGCTGATCGGCTCCGACCTGCGGCTGGCCGGCATGCGCATGACCCGCGCGGGCGCGGAGGTCTCGGCCGGCGCGGGCGCGGCGTGCATGGGCCACCCCCTCAACGCGGCCGTGTGGCTCGCCGGGGCGCTCGGCCGCACGCCCTTCCCGCTGCGGGCCGGTGACGTGGTCCTGACGGGCGCGCTCGGGCCGGTGGTCCCGGCCGAGCCCGGCGACGCGTTCGAGGCCCACATCGACGGGCTGGGCTCGGTCCGGGCGGTGTTCTCCCGATGACGCGCGACCACGGCCGGGCGCTGCTGGTCGAGGGCAAGGCGACGCCGCGCGGCCGGTTCCCGCACGCCCGCCGCGCCGGTGACTTCCTGTACATCTCGGGCACCAGCTCCAGAAGGCCGGACAACACCTTCGCCGGCGCGGAGGCCGACGAGCTGGGCGTCACCGACCTCGACATCCGCGCCCAGACGAGGGCCGTCATCGAGAACCTCGGCGACATACTCAAGGCGGCCGGCTGCTCGCTGGCCGGCCTGGTGCAGATCACCGCCTATCTCGTCAACATGAACGACTACAAGGGCTACAACGAGGTGTACGCCGAGTTCTTCGACGAGGAGGGGCCGACCAGGACCACGGTCGCCGTCCACCAGTTGCCGCACCCGCACCTGCTGATCGAGATGCAGGCCGTCGCCTATCACCCATTGGAGAGATCATGATTCCCCCGATCGACTTCACCAAGTGGATCGACGAGCACGCCCACCTGCTCAAGCCGCCGGTGGGCAACAAGGTGGTCTTCGAGGGGGCCGAGGACTTCATCGTCATGGTGGTCGGCGGGCCGAACTCCCGCACCGACTACCACGTCGACCCGTACGAGGAGCTCTTCTACCAGATCCGCGGCAACATGCACGTCAACGTGATCACCGACCGGGGGCCGGAGACCGTGCACGTCAGGGAGGGGCAGATGTGGCTGCTCCCGCCGTCGATGCCGCACTCCCCGCAGCGCCCCGAGGAGGGGTCGGTCGGGCTGGTGGTGGAGCGGATCCGGCCGGAGGGCACGCTGGAGCGGTTCCAGTGGTACTGCGAGCGGTGCGGCTCGCTCGTCCACGAGGTGGAGCTCCAGGTACGCGACATCGTCGAGGACCTGCCGCCGGTGTTCAACGCGTTCTACGCCGACGAGAAGGCGCGCACCTGCCCGGGCTGCGGCGCGCTCCACCCGGGCAAGGGCTGAATGATCACTGACGTCCACACCCACCACGTGCCCAAGGGCTGGCCCGACCTGGGCCGGCCGGGAGCGCCGAGCCTGCGGGTGGAGTCCGAGCGGGAAGCCGTCATCCTCGTCGGCGGCGCCGAGTTCCGCCGGATCGGCCACGAGTGCTGGGACCCCCGGGCGCGGCTGGAGGCGATGGACCGCGACGGGGTGGACCGTCAGGTGGTCTCGCCGACGCCGGTGTTCTTCGGCTACGACCGGCCGGCCGCCGAGGGCGTGCGGATCGCCCGGATCTTCAACGACCTGGCGCTGGAGATCTGCGACGGGGACCGGTTGGTGCCGTTCTGCCAGGTGCCGCTGCAGGACCCCGACCTGGCCTGCGAGGAGCTGGACCGGTGCCTGGCCAACGGGCATCGGGGCGTCGAGATCGGCAACCACGCCGGCGACCGCGACCTGGACGACGACGGGATCGTGCGCTTCCTGGCCCACTGCGCCGGCCGGGGCGTCCCGGTGTTCGTGCACCCGTGGGACATGCCGTCAGGGCCGCGGCTGGACCGGTGGATGGCGCAATGGCTGGTCGGCATGCCGGCCGAGACCCACCTGTCGATCCTGGCGATGATCCTCGGCGGCGTGTTCGACCGCGTCCCCGACACCCTGCGCATCTGCTTCGCGCACGGCGGCGGGTCGTTCGGGTTCTGGCTGGGCCGGTTCGAGAACGCCTGGCACCGCAGGAAAGACGTGATCGGCGTCTCGCGGCTGCCGCCGTCCGGCTATCTCGGCAGGTTCAGCGTCGACTCGGCCGTCTTCGACGAACGGGCGCTGCGCCTGCTCGTGGACACCTTCGGCGAGGACCACGTCATGCTCGGCTCGGACTACCCGTACCCGCTGGGCGAGTCGCCCGCGGGCGGGCTGATCAGGACGGCCGGGTTCCTCACCGACGCGGCGCGGGACAAGCTGCTGCGCCGCAACGCCGAGGCGTTCCTGGGCTGAGGGGAGCTCATCATGCGGTTACCGCCTGTCGTCGGGCTGGTGGTGCTGATGGCCGCGGGCTGCGGCGGCGGGTCGGCGCCGCAGCCGTCGCAGCACGAGGACGGCGAGGTCAGGGTGGGTGTGATCGTCTCCCAGACCGGCGTCTTCGCCCTGCTCGGTGACGAGATGGAACAGGCCATGCGCCTGTTCCTGGAGGCGAGCGGCGGCGAGCTGGGCGGCAGGCCCGCCCGGCTGGTCGTCGCCGACGACGGCGGCACGCCGGGGCAGGGCAGGCAGGCGGCCAGACGGCTCATCGAGCGCGACCGGGTGGACGTGATCACCGGGCTGCTGGCCTCGCCGGTCGCCGAGGCCGTGGTGGAGGAGGCCCGGGGGACCCCGGTCGTGGTGGCCAACGCCGGGGCCGACGAGCTGGGCGGGCCGGGGGTGTTCCGGGTGTCGTTCACCAACCACGAGCACGGGCACGCCGCGGGCCGCTACGCCGCCGAGGCCCACGGCCGGCGCCCCGCCGTGCTCATGGCCTCCGACTACTCGGCCGGCGTCGAGACCCTGGACGGCTTCGAGGAGGGGTACGGGGCGGGCAAGCTGGCGCGCATCCTGACCCCGTACGGCAGGACGCTGGACCTGGCGCCGTACCTCGCGCGGATCCCGCCGGAGGCGGAGCTGCTGTACGCGTTCTACGCGGGCGGCGAGGCGGTCACCTTCGCCAAGGCGTTCAAGCAGCTCGGCTACGACGCCAGGATCGACCTGCTGACCGGTCAGAACCTCATGGACGAGGACGTGCTCGCGGCCATCGGGCCGGACGCGGAGGGCGTCGTCAGCGTCGGCCTGTACGCGCCGGTGCTGGAGAACCCGGAGAACACCGCCTTCGTGGCCAGGTGGCAGACCCGGACCGGGCAGAACCCGTCGGTGGTGGCGGTGCAGAGCTGGGACGCCATGCGGCTGCTGGATCGGGCCGCTGCCCGGGGCGGCGACCTGATGACGGAGCTGGGCAGGGTGGGGGAGCTGCCCAGCCCGCGCGGGGCGCTGCGGCTGCATCCGGCGACGCATGACCCGGTGCAGAACTGGTATGCCCGCCAGTACCAAAATGGTACAAATCGGGTTATCGCCACCATTCCCCCTAAGGAGTGACCAGTTGCTGGATCGCGACCGCTGCCTCGCCCTGGACGCCGAGGACCCGCTGCGGGAGTTCAGGGACGAGTTCGTGCTCCCCGAAGGGGTCATCTACCTCGTGGGCAACTCGCTCGGCGCGCTCCCGCGCCACGCCCCCGAACGGGTGCGCAGGACGGTCGAGGACGAGTGGGGCGCCCAGCTCGTCGGCGGCTGGAACAGCGCCGGCTGGTTCGAGCAGCCGCTGACCGCCGGCGACCGGATCGCGCCGCTCATCGGCGCGGGCCCCGGGCAGGTCGTCGTGGGCAACACCACCTCGATCGCGATCCACCAGGCGGTCGCGGCGGCGGCTCGGCTGCGCCCGGACCGGCGGGTCATCGTCTCCGACGCGCGCAACTTCCCGACCGACCACTACATGGTCCAGGGACTGGCCGAGGCGCTCGGCTACGAGCTGCGCGACGTCTCCGAGGGCCGCTTCGACGACGTGGCGGCGGTGCTGCTGTCGGAGGTCGACTACCGCACCGGCGAACGCCACGACGTGATCGAGGTGACCGCCCGGGTGCAGGCGGCGGGGGCGCTGATGATCTGGGACGTCTGCCACAGCGTCGGCGCCATGCCGGTGGACGTGTCGGGCGCCGACTTCGCGGTCGGGTGCACGTACAAGTACCTCAACGGCGGGCCCGGCTCGCCGGCGTTCCTGTACGTGAACCCGCGCCACCAGGACGAGGCCGTCAACGTGCTGTCGGGCTGGTACGGCCACGCCGAGCCGTTCGGGTTCGAGCCCGGCTACCGGCCGGCCCACGGGGTAAGGCGGTTCGCGGTGAGCACGCCGCACGTGCTGTCGTTCGCCGCGCTGGAGGCCGCGCTGGACGTCTGGGAGCGGGTGCCGCTGCACCTGCTGCGCGCCAAGAGCGTGGCGCTCGGCGAGATCTTCGCCGGCCTGGTCGGCGACGCCCTGGAACTGGCCTCGCCCGCCGACCCCGAACGGCGCGGCAGCCACCTCGCCTTCCGCCATCCCCACGGGTATCCGGTGATGCGGGCGCTCATCGACCGGGGCGTGCACGGCGACTTCCGGGCGCCCGACATCCTGCGGTTCGGGCTGGCCCCGCTCTACATCCGCTACGTGGACGTCCACGACGCGGCGCGGATCCTGCTGGAGGTCCTGGACAAGGAGCTGTGGCGGGACGAGAAGTACGCCCGCCGGCTCGCCGTCACGTGACCCGGCCGTCCAGCTCCTTGACCGCCCGCTTCGGCGCGACGGCGCGGTAGCTCTCCTCGACCCAGTCGATCAGCACGTCGGACGGCGGCAGCGGCGACTCCAGCGGCACCGTCACCCATCCGGCCCTGCCGAGGCCGTAGCCGCTGGGCCGTGCGCCCTCGACGGCGAGCGCGTGGCCGTGCGCCTCCGTCCGCAGCTTCACCCCGAACGTGGGCCGCCACTTGTCGGTGGGCTCCTCGACGCCGAGGAACAGGAAGATCTTCTTGCCGACCTTGACGACGGTGTCGCCCCACGGGTGGTCCTCCCACGCCTCCGGCAGGCCGAGCGCGAACGCGCGCAGCTCCTCCCGGGTGTCGTGCCATGCGCTCATCCCGACCCCGTCCTGAACTCGGCCAGTTTCCGTTCGATGGCGTCCCGGATCCGCTCGCGCGCCTCCGCCCGGGGCACCCCCGCCATCAGCATGGCGTCATAACCGGTGTCCAGGTGACGGATCGACGCGATCACCGCCAACGTGATCGCGTTCTCGTCCAGGGCCCTGGCCGCCGCCGTGCGGCCCACCCGGCCGCTGCCGCGCAGACCGGCGTGCTCGGCGATGGACCGGGCCCGCTCCGGCGGGCAGCCGGGGAACAGCCGGGCGATCTCGGCCGCCATCCGCTCCTGGTAGACCACGTCCTGCTCGGCCCTGCGCTCCCGGTCGCGCTCACGCCGGCGCGAGCGCGCGTCCTCGTCGGCCAGGCACCGCTCCTCGGCCCTGGCCAGCGCCTCCTCCTCGACCAGCAGCCCGCGGCGCTGGTAGACCTTGCGCCGCCGGTCGAACCGGACGACCACCGCCGCCAGCCCGCTCTCCTGCTTGGCCCGGCGGCTCAGCGCCGCGTTCCCCGCCGCCAGGAACACCAGGTGGTCCAGGTCGGCGCAGGTCAGGCAGTGCGGCCGGTCGTCCTCCATGATCAGGTACGGTCCGCTGTCGGCGCACCCGGCACACGTCCACGCCGCCGAAGGCTCGACCACGACCAGGTCCGGCGGCCTGGCCTGGCGCTCGGCGATCCGCCGCACCCGCGCCTCGCTCAGGTCGGGCGACAGCCAGTGGACGGTGAACGGCTCCTGCTCCGGATGCGCGGTGAAGCGCAGCGGGCGGCGGTCGCGGCTGCCCGACACGTACGGCGCCGGCACCGGGCGCAGACCCTTGGCCTCCGCCCAGGAGCGCAGCAGGGCGGCCGTGGTGAGCAGGCGGTCGCCGTCGACCGCGGCCAACTCGGCGAGCGTGGCCGCCCGGCCCTGCCGCCAGACGTCGACGTGCCGCGTGTGCAGCCAGCGCAGCCCCGTCACCACGTCGATGAACGTCACGTAGCGATGGTCGGCCAGCGCGATCTCGGCGGCCTGGGCGACCCTGCGGGCCAGGTTCGGCTTGCTCACGCCTCTCAGTGTGCCGCGCCTTTGTCACCCGGTGGGCATCCCATGTGGCGATCGCGGCGAGTATCCGGACGAGTCGTCCTTCGGAGGAATCTTGCGCCTGCTCTGGCCCGCCGTGCTCCTGCTCGCCGCCTCGTGCGGCGCCGCCCCGGCCGCCGCCCCGATGCCCGAGGTCAAGGGCGGGTTCGGGGTCAGGCCGCAGGTGACCGTGCCCGGCGGCAGGCCCGGTCACCGGGTGCGGATGGCGGTGCTGGTGGCGGGCCGGGGACGGCTGACCTCTCCTGGGGACGTGGTGCTGGCCGACGTCGAGATCCGCCGGTGGCAGGACAACGTCTCCCGGCTGAGCACGTACGAGACCCACCGGCCGGTCGCGGTCGTGCTCGACGGGCGGCCGCTCCCGCGCGCCTGGCGCGAGGCCGTCGCCGGCCGGGCGGCGGGCAGCCGGGTGCTGCTGGTCGGGCCCGCCGCGCAGGTGCTCGGCCCGGACCTGCGCGCGGACACCGAAGGGCTGCGGCCCGACGAGCCGCTGGTGGCGGTCATCGACGTGCTCGGCGGCTATCCGCCGGACGCCCGCCTGGTCGGCCGGCCGCTGCCCACGCCGCCCGCCGACCTCACCCCGCAGGCCCCGGCCCGCACGCTCATCGGGGGCTCGGGGGACGCGGTGCGCGCCGGATCCAAGGTGGTGGTGCAGTACGTCGCCGTCGCGTGGCCGTCGAGGACCGTGGCGGACTCCTCGTACCGCGCCGGCGGCCCGGCCGCCTTCACGCTGGCCCGGGACGGCGCGCCGGCCGGCTGGGTGGAGGGGCTGCGCGGCCAGCGGGTCGGCGGCAGGGTCGCGTTCGGCTCGCCGGCCGCCGGGCTGCTGTACGTGGTCGACATCGTGGACTGCGTGAACTGCTGACCACGGCCCTCAGCTGGTCGCGCGCCAGGACAGGGACAGGCCGGTGGCGGCGCGTTCGGTGCGGATCTCCATCATGGTGCCCAGGATGGTGGCGTGGTCGGACACCACGGGGACGGCGTCGGGCGTGTAGGTGATGCGGGTGCTGAGGAGCACCGGACTGCCCTCGGGCTCGTGCAGGCGGCGCGCGGCGGCGGGGTCCAGCAGGCCGGGCCGGACCGCCTCCGACGCCCGCGCCACCGCCACCCCCACGTCGGCCAGG
This sequence comes from Nonomuraea corallina, assembly GCF_027620315.1. Lineage (GTDB taxonomy): Bacteria > Actinomycetota > Actinomycetes > Streptosporangiales > Streptosporangiaceae > Nonomuraea > Nonomuraea corallina. The sequence continues at coordinate 38,612 of NZ_JAPNNL010000028.1, forward strand.
GCCGCGTAGAGGGAGACGGCGGCGAAGTCGCGGTCGCGGATCTGGTCGGCCACCGGCCGGCGCACCCAGGACACCTGGTGCACGGCGGGACGACCGGCGAACTCGCGGACCCGTTCCAGCCGCAGCGCGGTGTCACCGGGGCGCAGCCGCAGCTCGGCGGCGATCACGGCCGGGGCCCGTCGCATCGCCCGCCCGGCCACTACGGTCCGCACGTCGTGGCCCTGCTCGCGCAGGTCGTCGGCCAGGCTGCGGAGCGAGCCGAGCTGGTAGGCCAGGTGGGGCGGGGACACGTACGTGCCCTTGCCCGGCCGCTGCACGATCAGCCTCTCGTCGCTGAGCTCGCGCAGCGCCTGGCGCAGCGTCATGAGGGTCACCCCGTAGGAGGCGCTCAGCTCCCGCTGCGGGGGCAGCGCCTCGCCCGGGGCGTAGTGTCCCGACCGGATCTTGGCGGCGAGGTCGGCGGCGATGGCGCGGTATCTCGCCTCATGTCCGGCGTCGGGGGTCATCGTGGTGCGTCACTCCTGGTCGAGGGCCCGGCGCAGGGCCGCGAGGAAGGTCAGCACGTCGTCCGGCCCTGCCCCGTCGAGCACCCGCCGCATGACCGCGGCGCCGACCACCACGCCGTCGGCGTGCCGGCGGGCCTCGCGCGCCTGGTCAGGCGTGGAAATGCCAAATCCTAGCAAGACAGGGCGGTCGGAGACGCTCCTGATCCGCGCGGTGAGCTCGCCCGCCGAGGCGGCGAGGCCGGCCCGCTCGCCGGTGGTGCCCATCAGCGAGACCGCGTAGACGAACCCGCGGCTGCGGCGCGCGATCTCCCCGAGCCTCGGGTCCGGCGTGGCAGGAGAGGCCAGCAGGGCGAGGTCGATCCCGGCGGCGGCGGCCACGCCGGCCAGCTCGTCCGCCTCGTGGACCGGCAGGTCGGGCACGATCAGGCCGCTGACGCCGGCCCGGCGCAGCGCGGCGCAGAACGCCCCGGGGCCGTCGTGCAGCACCAGGTTGTAGTAGGTGCTGGCGACCAGCGGCACGCCCAGGCCGGCGACCTCGGCCAGGTCGGCGAGAACGCGGCGGGTGCTCGCCCCCCGGGCCAGCGCGGCCTCGCTCGCCCGCTGGATGGTGACGCCGTCGAGTGTCGGATCGGAGAACGGCAGCCCGACCTCGATCGCGTCGGCCCCCGCCGCGGCGAACGCTTCCAGGTACCGCGTCCAGCCAGGCGCGATGCCCCCGGTGACGTACGGCATGAGCAGGCCGCGGCCGGTGTCCCGGCGGGCGCGCAGACGGTCCTCGACGGTCACAGCAGCTCCTTCAGAGTGGAGATGTCCTTGTCGCCCCGGCCGGACAGCGTCATCAGGACCGTCGATCCGGCGGGCAGGCCGCCGTCGCCCGCGGCGCGGATCACCCAGGCGAGGGCGTGCGCCGACTCGAGCGCGGGGACGATGCCCTCGGTCCGCGCCAGCCGCAGCGCCGCGCCGACCGCCTCCTCGTCGGTCACCGTGACGTACCGGGCCCGGCCCAGGTCGCGCAGGTGGGCGTGCTCCGGTCCGACCCCGGGGTAGTCGAGCCCGGCGGCGATGGAGTGCGCCTCGACGATCTGGCCGTCGCCGTCCTGCAGGAAAAGCGAGCGGCAGCCGTGCAGGACGCCGAGCCTGCCGCGGGACGCCCCGGCGCCGCCCTCCGCCTCGACGCCGACGAAGCGCGCCGGGGTGTCGGCGAACCCGGCGAACGTGCCGGCCGCGTTGGAGCCGCCGCCCACGCACGCGACCACGTGGTCGGGCAGGCCGGTCCGCAGCTCGGCGGCGCACTGCGCGCGGGCCTCGTCGCCGATGACCCGCTGCAACTCCCTGACCATCCACGGGTACGGGTCCGGGCCGATCACCGAGCCGACGCAGTAGTGGGAGTCGCCGGTCGCGCCCACCCAGTGCCGCATGGCCTCGCTGGTCGCGTCCTTGAGCGTACGGCTGCCCGTGGTCACCGGGACCACCTCGGCGCCCAGCAGGCGCATCCTGAAGACGTTCAGGTCCTGCCGCTCGATGTCGCGCTCGCCCATGAAGACCGTGGCCTCCAGCCCGAGCAGCGCGGCGGCGGTCGCGGTGGCCACCCCGTGCTGGCCCGCCCCCGTCTCGGCGATCAACCGCCGCCGTCCCATCCGCGCGGCGAGCAGAGCCTGGCCCAGCACATTGTTGATCTTGTGGGACCCGGTGTGGGTGAGGTCCTCGCGCTTGAGCCAGAGCCGCACGCCCAGCTCCCGCGACAGCCGCCGGGCCGGGGTGAGCGGGGTCGGCCGCCCGGCGTGCACGGCGAGCAGCTCCGCCAGGTCGCCCCGGAACCCCGGGTCCGCCCACGCCTCCCGGAACGCCTCCTCCACCTCGCGGCACGCCTCCACCAGCGACTCCGGCGCGTACCGCCCGCCGTAGTCCCCGAACCGGCCCCGCGCCCCGGGCTCACCCATCGTCCCGGCCACCGGGGCGGCCTCACGCCATGGCGACACGTATCGCATCCCGCACCCACCTCGTTCTATAACTCATCACAGAGTTCTATAACAGTGAGCATGACACGAGGACGCCGGGGAACGCCACCCATGGCGGCCGGCCGTACGGGAGCGGCTCGCGCGGCGGGGGTCGGCCGTACGGGAGCGGAGGAGAGGCGTCCGGCGCGGTCGGTGGTCAGTCGTTGGGGAGCAGGCGGCGGAAGAGGCGCCTGACGCGGGAGCCCGAGCCCGCGCCCTCCAGGGCGGCCAGCGACTCCGCCGCCGTCGGCCGCTTGGCCGGGGCGGGGTCGATCATGCGCCGCACCACCTCGGGGACCTCCTGCCCGTACGCGTCGGCACTGGTCGGCAGCGCGCCGGTGAGGAGCTGGTAGGCGATCACGCCGGCCGCGTACACGTCGGCGGCGGCGGTCATCCGATCCGCCTTGTCGTGGCACTCGGGCGCGACGTAATGAGCGTCGAGCACGTTGTTGAGCTCGTGCACCACCGTGTAGTCGCGCGGCCCCGGCTTGGCGTAGTCGAACCCGGTCAGCACCGCGTGGCCCTCGTCGGTCACCAGCACGCTGGCCGGGGTGAGCGCGCGGTGGATCACCCCGTGGGCGTGCGCGTGGGCCAGGCCGCGCAGCAGGTCCTGGATCACGCTCAGCCGCTCACCCCGGCCCAGCCGCAGGTGGAGGGCCTGGCCGTGGACGTCGTCGAGCACGAGCACGAACCGGCTCTCGTCGTCGATGGCGAAGAAGTCGCGCGAGCGCACCACGCACGGGTGCGGCGGGATCCTGGCCAGGGTCTGGTAGGCGTTGGCGATGCGCTGCCGCTCGGCCGCCCTGGCCGCCTGGTCGGCGAGCGGGTCGGCCTGGTAGACCCGGAGCAGCACGGTCTCGCTGCCCGGCAGCGTGGCGTTGAACGCGCGGTATTCGGTGACCCGCGCGTCGCCGCCGAGCTGCTCCTCGACCTCCCAGTTGCCGAACCGGGGCGGGGCGGTGCTGCGCCGCACGGTCTGGTTGAGCGCGTCGAGCACGGCGGTCAGGTAGGGGCGCACGTCGGGGCTGCAGCCGCGCCGCACCCGCCTGACGTCGCTCAACGTCGGGATCAGGCCGGACAGGTCGGTGACGCTGCCCGCGTCGCGTCCGGCGGGGTCGATCAGCCGGGCGTCGGGCGAGGTGAGCACCACCAGGCTGTCGACGTAGACCCGCTCCAGCTGGGTCGCCCGCGAGACGAGCAGACCCTTGAGCGCCTTGGCCGTGCCGCGCAGCTTGGTGACCGGCGAGCCGAACGCCTCCCTGCGCGGCGGGAACCAGCGCGCACCGGACACCTCGATCCGGCCCCTGGTGCCCTTGACGTCCACGACCACCAGCGCGTGCCCGGTCAGCACCAGCAGGTCCACCTCGAAGAGATCGTCGCCGCGGGGCACCTCGACGTTGTGGAGCAGCAACCAGTCGGCGGGCGCGTGGTCCCTCAGGTACGCGATCACGCGCCGTTCGGCGTCGTTGACCGGCTGCCCACCCCCGACGATCTGTGCCATGGGCCTATCCTCGCACGGATACAGTTGACAACATAATGTCGTTATGACAGTATATTGTCGTGAACGAAGCGAAGAAGACGATCCATGTGGCGACGTACGACACCATGGCCGACTGGGAGGTCGGGCACGCGACGGCGCATCTGCGCAGCGGCCGCTTCCACCGCGACGGCGACGGCTACGAGATCGTCATGGTCGGTCTCACCCGCGACCCCGTCACCAGCATGGGCGGCCTGCGCATCACCCCCGGCCTGGCCCTCGACGAGCTCACGCCCGACCGGAGCGCGCTGCTGATCCTGCCCGGCGCCGAGCTGTGGGACGTGGGCGACTCCCTCGCGCCGTTCGCCCGTACGGCGCGCGCGTTCCTCGACGCGGGCGTCCCGGTCGCCGCGATCTGCGGGGCCACGGCCGGGCTCGCCAGGGAAGGACTGCTCGACCAGCGCGCCCACACCAGCGGGGCGCTGGAGTACCTCCAGGCCCAGGAGGGCTACTCCGGCGCCGACCGCTACGTGGAGGCGGACGCAGTCACCGACGGCGACCTGGTCACGGCCGGGCCCACCGAGCCCGTGGCGTTCGCCAGGGAGATCTTCCGCCGGCTCGACGTCAGCCGCCCTGAGGTGATCGACGCCTGGTACCGGCTCTTCGCCCGCAGCGACGCGTCGGCGTACGAGGTCCTGGTGTCGGCGTGAGCGACGCGAACCAGCACCTCGACGGACCCGCCCCGCCGCCGGGCGGGTCCAGTGACGAATTGGACGAACTGGAGGTCGGGGCGTTGCTGTCGGACACCGCGGTGACGGTGTTCCGGTTGCACGGGCGGTTCCTGGAGATGTCCGAGACGCTGGCCCGTCCGGCGGGGTTGACGGCCGCCTGGTGGCAGGTGCTCGGCGCGGTGCTGCGCGAGCCGCTGCCGGCGGCGGGCATCGCCAGGGCGATGGGCATGACCCGCCAGGGCGTGCAGCGGGTCGCCGACCTGCTGGTGGAGAGGGGCCTGGCCGAGTACCGGCCGAACCCCGCGCACAAGCGCGCCAAGCTCCTCACCCCGACCGCCGAGGGCAGGGAGGCGATCGCCAAGATCAACCCCGGTCATCGGGAACTGGCCGCCAGGTTGGCGCGCGAACTCGGCGTCGACGGCATGCACGCCTGCCTGGAGTCCCTGCGACGGCTCAACACGGCGATGGAACACATCACCGCCTCCTGGCCACGCCCGGAGACCACCGCCGCCGCACACCGCCGTCCCACCCCCTGAACCCCCGCCGAGCCGGCTCCCGCGGTCGAGTCGCCGTGGGCGTTCAGCGGGCGTCGTTCGACCCGGGGCGGACGGCGCCGAGGTAGGTGCGCCGGTCGAGGGGTTCCACCCGTACGCGGCCGCCGGTGTACGGGGCGTTGACCATCCGCTTGCGGCCGATCGCGACGGCGACGTGCTCGGGGCCCGGGCGGTGCCGGTTGCTGTCGTAGAAGACCAGGTCGCCGGGGCGCACCGCGTTCCTGGGGATCCGGGCCCCTTCACGCCACTGCGCCTGCGAGGTGCGGGCGATGGTCACGCCCACCGTGGCCCACGCGTACTGCGCGAGCCCGGAGCAGTCGAACCCCCAGACCCTGGCGCCGCGGCCGATCCCGTAGCCGGGGCCGCCGGTGCCGCCTCCGCCCCACGAGTACGGGAGCCCGACCATGTCGAGCGCGGTCCGGGCCGCCATTCGTCCCCGGTGGTAATCGGACGCCGGAGCGTCGTCATTACAGTCGTCCCGGTCCCAGGAGGAACAGTCGTGGGCCATTGCCGTGGCGGAATCAACGGCGCTGACGAAAGCACAGGCCAGGGCTGTGAGTATGAGTACGCGTAGTGCCCGCATCTCTGTTTTCACCGCTTCTGCGTCATTGGACGCGCCGATCCTCGCCGCCGGCGCAGCCTCGCTGTCCCTCTGATGAATGCTCCACGAGCTATGGGGATAAAACGCCCTTTAACCAGGAGAGACGCGTGTATGGCGACAAGCTGAAAAATAGGCTCTAATGGCGCAGCGGCAAAAGCGGAACAGTCCGGACATTTCCTCATTCGGAGGCGCGGTATATTCCGTTCACGGAAAGGGGTTTGGCCTTCCATGAGCGCGCCCGTTCGCCGGGCCGGACCGCAGTGGCGGCCTTCATGAGAAGGTGTCAATTCGGTCATTTTCCTGCGAAGATTACATAGACGGGCATATTTCGTGTATCGTGGGCCCCGGCCGGCGCCTTCCGCCACGAGGCCCGGTGACAACCCCCTGAGCCAGAGAGGGGGGTGTGCGCGTGATGAGCGACGACACGGAACGACTGCTCTACCAGGACGCCCAGGTGCACGTCATCGCGCGATGTCCGCCGCTGACGATCCTCCTGGTGGGTGAGGTCGACATCACCAATAGCCAGGAGCTCGCCCGTACTCTGCGACGTTCGTGGAACGGCGGCGAGCCGCTGGTCGTCGACACCGGCGCGCTGACCTTCGTCGACCTGTCCGGCCTGCGCGTGCTGGCGCTGCCCGCGCTGCCGCCGGAAGACCGGTGGATCAGGCTGATCAACCTGACCCCGTGCCAGAAGCGGCTGCTGGACCTCATGGGCTGGCGCCAGAAGGCCCGCGCCCGCCCGCTCGCCTGACCCGCCACCCGGAAGGCCCCCGCGCGACCGTGATCCCGCCGTGACCCGGTGTCTAGGCGGTCGCCCCGGGGGTATGCGGGGCGGATCGACGAGGGAGGGAACCATGAAGGCCGTCACCTGGCACGGCAAGAGGGACGTACGGGTCGAGCAAGTGCCCGATCCTGAGATCAAGGAGCCGAACGACGCCGTCATCAAGGTCACCAGCACCGGCATCTGCGGCTCCGACCTGCACCTGTACGAGGTGCTCGGGCCCTTCATGCAGGAGGGCGACATCCTGGGTCACGAGCCCATGGGCGTCGTGGAGGAGGTCGGCGCCCAGGTGACCGGGCTCAAGCCGGGTGACCGGGTGGTGATCCCGTTCAACATCTCCTGCGGCCACTGCCACATGTGCGGGCTGGAGCTGTACGCCCAGTGCGAGACCACCCAGGTCCGCGAGCACGGCATGGGCGCGGCCCTGTTCGGCTACACCAGGCTCTACGGCCAGGTGCCCGGCGGGCAGGCGGAGTACCTGCGGGTGCCGCAGGCGCAGTTCGGCCCGATCAAGGTGCCCGATGGGCCGCCGGACGAGCGGTTCGTGTTCCTGTCGGACGTGCTGCCCACCTCCTGGCAGGCCGTGGAGTGGGCGGAGGTGCCCGAGGGCGGCAGCGTGACCGTTCTGGGCCTGGGCCCCATCGGGCAGATGTGCGCCCGCATCGCCCGCCACCGCGGTCACCGGGTGATCGGCGTCGACGGGGTGCCCGCCCGCCTGGAGATGGCCCGCCGACACGGCATCGAGGTGATCGACGCCTCCGACGTCACCGACGTGCCCGCCGCGATCCGCGACCTGACCTCGGGGCGCGGCACCGACTCGGTGATCGACGCGGTCGGCATGGAGGCGCACGGCTCGCCGGGCGGCAAGCTGGCCCAGAGGATCACCGGTCTCCTGCCGGACGCGGTGGCCGCGCCGCTCATGACCCACGCGGGCGTCGACCGGCTGGCCGCGCTCAACCAGGCCATCGAGAGCGTCCGGCGTGGCGGCACCATCTCGGTCATCGGCGTCTACGGCGGCATGACCGACCCGCTGCCGATGCTGCGCATGTTCGACAAGGGCATCGCGCTGCGCATGGGCCAGGCGCACGTCAAGCGCTGGATCGACGCGCTGATGCCGCTGCTCACCGACGACGCCGATCCGCTCGGCGTGATGGACCTCACCACGCACACCATGCCGCTCGACCAGGCGCCGCAAGCGTACGAGATGTTCCAGAAGAAGCGGGACGGGGTGGTCAAGATCCTGCTCACGCCGTGACGCGGGCGGTTTCGCTGCCCGTGGCGTGGGCAGCCCCACGCGCATGAGAGTCGTGGTGGTGGGGGCGACGGGCAACGTCGGGACCAGCGTGGTGCGGGCCCTGGAAGCGGACGAGAGCGTGACGTCGATCGTCGGCGTGGCCAGGCGGCCGCCCGGCTCGCGCGAGGGCCGGGTCGAGTGGCACAAGGCCGACGTGGTCCACTCCGACCTGTCGCCGATCTTCGAGGGCGCCGACGCGGTCGTGCACCTGGCGTGGCTGTTCCAGCCGACCAGGGACGCCGTCGTCACCTGGCGGGCCAACGTGCTCGGCAGCACCCGGGTCTTCAGGGCCGCGGCGGAGGCGGGGGTGTCCGCGCTGGTGTACGCGTCCTCGGTGGGCGCGTACTCGCCCCGGCCCAAGGACACGCGGGTGGACGAGAGCTGGCCCACGCACGGCTTCCCCGGCGCCGCCTACGGGCGGGAGAAGGCCTACGTGGAGCGGGTGCTCGACGTGTTCGAGAACGACAACCCGGGCATCCGGGTGGTCCGCATGCGGCCCGGGTTCATCTTCAAGCGGGAGGCGGGCACCGAGCAGCGCAGGCTGTTCGCCGGGCCGTTCCTGCCGCGCCGGCTGGTCAAGGCGGGGCGCGTCCCGTTCGTGCCCGACATCCCCGGGCTCAAGCTGCAGGTGCTGCACGCCGAGGACGCCGCGCAGGCGTACCGGCTGGCCGTCACCCGTGAGGTCAGCGGGGCGTTCAATCTCGCGGCCGAGCCGGTGCTCGACCCGCGCGCGCTGGCGGAGTTGCTCGGCGCGCGGGTGGTGCCGGTCTCCGGGCCGCTGGCCAGGGCCGCCGTGTCGGCCGGCTGGCATCTGCGGCTGGTGCCGGCCGCGCCCGGCCTGCTGGAGCTGGCGCTCGCCATTCCGCTGATGAAGACGGACCGGGCGCGGCAGGAGCTCGGCTGGGAGCCCCGGCACACCGCGCAGGACGCGATCCTGGAGGCGCTGGAGGGCATCCGGGAGGGCGCCGGGGCGGACACCGCGCCGCTCGCCCCCGACAGCGCGCGGGGCCGGCTGCGCGAGCTCGTCACGGGAGTCGGCGGTCGTTCCACCCCGGAAGGCTGATCCCGGGTGTAAACCGGTCAGACCGGGGGAACAAGCGGACTGCGCGAGGTCCGGAAGCGCGGCCTGCGTGTCATCCGACACGGAGGAAGCGTGAGGAGGCTGGGATGCGCACTCTGCTGACCCGATCCATCACCGGCACGGAGGTCGCCGACCTGCGCCGGGCGGTCGCTCGCCACGCGACGGGCTGCGGGCTGGCGAGCCCTCGCCTGGAGGACTTCGTCCTGGCCGTGCACGAGAGCGTCATCAACGTGGTGACCCACGCGGGCGGGCACGGCCACGTGAAGCTGTGGACGGTGGACGGGGTGCTGGGCGCCGAGACCGTCGACCACGGGGCCGGCATCCCCGGCGGTTATCTGGAGGTCCACCGCCGGCCTCCGGCGACGGTGTGCGACGGCCGGGGCCTCTACCTCATCCGCGAGCTCAGCGACGGCGTCACCGTCCGCACCGGGCCGCGCGGCACCCGGGTCGAGATCACCATGCTCCTGCCCGTGCGCCGGGTGCGGCGCCGGTCGCCGATGAAGCGCATCCGGGTGGCGGCCGACGGGCAGCCGGGCGGGTTCACCGCCTGATCACGGACGCCCCGGCGGGCTCTCGCGTACCCCGGGTAGCCTCGCAAGGAGAGCCGAGATCAGGGGGTCGCGTGTGAGCGAGCGCAAACCGCCGGGAGTGCCCTTCGAGAGCTGGGTCGATCGGCAGATCCGCGAGGCGATCGAGCGCGGGGAGTTCGACGACCTGCCCGGCGCCGGCAAGCCCATCCCCGGGCTCGACCAGCCGTACGACGAGCTGTGGTGGGTCAAGCAGAAGGTGCGCGCCGAGGGCCTGTCGATGCCGCTGCCGCCCACGCTGCAGCTGCGCAAGGACGCGGAGGAGGCGCTGCGCCAGGCCGAGGGGGCGCGTACCGAAGCCGAGGTGCGGCGGATCGCCGGCGAGATCAACGACCGGATCCGCGAGGCGATCAGGACCGGGCTGCCGGGGCCGCCGCTCAACCTCGTGCCCTACGACGTCGAGCGCCTGGTCGCGGAGTGGCGCGAGAGGAACGCGGGCTGAGAGCGCGGTGAACGCCCCGCCGCGTGCGACGGGGCGTTCACCAGGGGTGGGAACAGGACCCAGACCGGGGCAGGTCCGGCGGTCTGGGCCCTGTGCTCGTTGTCAGGTGCCGGAGGTCAGGACAGCGGGGGGTACGCGTTCCTGAGCAGCTCCCTGAACTGGGCGGAGAACCACTGGCCGGAGATCGGCGCGTCGGGCAGGGCGCCGGTCAGGTTGTTGCCGTTGAGCTCGTTGCCCGTGTAGGTGGGGTCGCACATCCGGTCGAAGCGCTTGCCCTGGTCGTTGTCGATCTCCCTGCTGGCGCCGTCGGACTCGCCCGGCGGCTTGATCCACACGTAGGCGTCGAAGCCGGCCGCGGGGCTGGCCTGCGGCCGCTCGCCGAGGCCCGCGCCGCTCTGGTTGCACCAGTTGCCGGCGTGGATGCGGCGGTCGACGCGCGACTCCTCCACGAACGTGTTGACGTTGGTCGAGCTGCTCGGCCCGGACGGGCGGGCGGTGCCGCCCCAGCCGTTGCGCGAGGTGTCGATGAGCATGCCCAGGCCCTGGCGGAAGCCCTTGGCGATCAGAGCGTTGCGCAGCGCGGTGGCGAAGCTCGCCTCGTCGATGTAGTAATTCCAGTCGACCCACTCGGACTGGCGGACGGTGGTGCCGTTCACCATGGTGTTGATGGTGAAGTGCGGCTCCCTGAGCGCGGAGTAGTTGGCGGTGTTGACGATGAAGCCGTCCACGCTGTCGACGCCTGCGGCTGTGCCGGCCACGGTCTGGTAGAAGAGGTCGACCGCGGGCTGGAAGTTGGAGTCCCAGCCGAGCCAGGCGTGGTGGGCGGCGTCGATGTAGGTGTAGACGTTGGTGATCGCGTGCAGCTTGTCGAGCGCGTAGCGGACGCCGTCACGGTAGCCGCCGGGGCCGTCGGCCTCGCGGCAGTCGGCGAACTGGTCGGTGTTGGTGATCAGGTTGGGCAGCGAGTCCGGCTCGATGATCGTGACGATCCTGAGGTTGGCGTACTGCGGGTCGTCGAGGATGCCGGCGATCGGGTCGATGTACTCGGCCTTGTAGCGGTTGAAGCCGTTCTGCGCGATGCGCAGCTCGCCGTTGGAGGCCAGCGCCGAGCAGTCGCGGTTCGGCAGGTTGTAGATGACGACCTGGATGGTCAGCGGCGCGGTGCCGTTGGCGGCGTCCTGGGCGACCGCCTCGTCCATGTGCTCCCGCAGGCTCATGGCGGAGGCGGAGCCGCCGATGGCGGCGATCCGGTCCATCCACACGGCGGTGGAGATGTTGGCCACCGCGGCGCCGCCGGGCTCGGCCGCGGCCTTGGCCGACCAGTCGGGGTTGACGTAGCCGGTCGCTCCGGCGTACGGGTTCTCGACGTGGACGGGGTTGGTGCCGCCGTCGTCGTCGGCCTCGGTGGCCGTGACGGTCCGTGAGGTCAGGCCGGTGGACGCCACGGTGAAGGTGCGGGTGCCGGCGGTGGTGTCGGAGTCCTGCGCCGCGGCCAGGGTCACCGTCTGCGGGGTGTTCCAGTTGTCCGGGGTGAAGGTGAGCGAGGCCCCGGCGGAGACGGTCAGGTTCGTGTCGCCGCTGCCGCCGGTCGAGGTGACGGTCACGTTCGCGCTGGGCCTGGCGGCCAGGCGGACGGTGTACGTGGCGGTGCCGCCTTCCGGCACGGTCACCGACGTGGGTGTGACGATCAGCGACTGCTCCACGGCGGCGTCGTCGTCCACCTCGCTGGCGTTGACGGTCGCCGAGGTGGCGCCGGTGCCGCCGACGGTGAAGGCGGCGGTGCCGGAGGCGGTGTCGGCGTCCTGGGCCGCGGCCAGCGTCACGGTCTGCGGGGTGTTCCAGTTGGACGGGGTGAAGGTGAGCGAGCCGCCGGAGGAGACGGTCAGGTCCGTGTCACCGCTGGCCCTGGTGGTGCTGACGGTCACGTTGGAGGTGGGGGCCGACGACAGGCGGGCGGTGAAGGTGGCGGTGCCGCCCTCGGGGACCGCCACGGAGCTGGCGGAGGTGACGACCGAGGGGGTCTCGCCGCCGGGGGCGCCGCAGGTGGTGCCGTTCACGGCGAACGACGTCGGGTTCGGGTTGCTGCCGGTCCAGGTGCCGTTGAAGCCGATGGAGGTGCTGGCGCCGGTGGCCAGGCTGCCGTTCCACGGCATGTTCCTGCCGGTCACGGTGGTGCCGGACTGGCTCCAACTGGCGCCCCAGCCCTCGGGCGTGTAGCGCTGGCCGGTGGTCGGGAAGTCGAAGGTCAGCGTCCAGTTGCTGAGGGGGTCACCGAGGTTCTTCAGGGTGATGCCGGCGGTGAAGCCACCCTGTCCCGGACTGGATGTCCACGTGTTGGCGGTGTACACGACGTCGCAGGAGACCGCGGCGTGCGCCGCCGTCGTCTGGCCGGCGACCAGGCCGAAGGCCGCGACGCAGGTCGCGGTCGCGGTCACGGCCCATTTACGCAGGCCGCGTGGGATGTTCACGAGTCATCATCTCCAGGGGGGACAGAGGCTGACTTGGGAGCGCTCCCATCGTGCAACCGGGTCCGCCAGGGTGTACAGCCGACGACGCTGCGCGAGCCCCGCCCCGCGGTCACACGCTCGCCGAACGCCGATGAACCGGTGTGAAACTTTCATGCCACGCCACCAGGTGAGAGGAAATACGGCTGTCACGCGGAGGGCGTTTCGTTGACACCGGCTCCACGGCGCATCGCACAATCCCCATGGGAGCGCTCCCACCCCCTACTCCCATGGAGCAGCCGTGATCCGTAGACCCCGTTCGATGCTCTCACGCCTGGCCAGGAGGCTCGCCGCACCCGCGGTCCTGGTCCTCGTGGCGGGCACCACCACCGTACTCGCCCAGGCGCCGGCCAGCGCGGCCGTCGCCTGCCAGGTGACCTACGCCTCCAACGACTGGAGCAGCGGCTCCAGCGGCGGCTTCACCGCGGCCATCACCATCGAGAACCGCGGCGACCCCCTCACCAACTGGACCCTGACCTTCGACTTCCCCACCACCACCCAGCGCTACCAGCAGGGCTGGAGCGCCACCTGGAGCCAGTCCGGCACGCGGGTCACGGCGCAGAACATGCCGTGGAACGGCAACCTGGCCACCGGCGCCAGCACCTCCATCGGCTTCAACGGCACCTGGTCCGGCAGCAACCCGGCGCCGACCAGTTTCGCGATCAACGGCACCACCTGCGGCGACAGCGGGCCCGTCAACACCCCGCCCACGGTCTCGCTGACCTCGCCGACCGCCGGGCAGAGCTTCACCGCCCCGGCCACCGTGCCGATCGCCGCGACCGCCGCCGACGCCGACGGCACCGTCGCCAAGGTCGACTTCTACCAGGGCAGCACGCTGCTGGGCACCGACACCAGCGCGCCCTACACCTACAACTGGCAGAACGTGGCGGCCGGGAACTACTCGATCACCGCCAGGGCGACCGACGACGACGGAGACACCACCGTGTCGTCGCCGGTCGGGATCACCGTCACGTCGAGCAACACCCCCGCGCTCCTCGTCAGCCCGCTCAGCCTTGCCGTGCCCGAGTCGGGCGACGCCTCCTTCAGTGTCCGGCTGTCGGCGCAGCCCTCCGGCAACGTGTCCGTCACCACCGCGCGGGTCAGCGGCGACACGGACCTGACCGTCGGCACCGGGGCCACCCGCACGTTCAGCACCTCCAACTGGAACACCGCGCAGACCGTGACGCTCAACGCGGCCGACGACGCGGACGACACCAGCGGCTCCGCCGTGTTCCGGGTCAGCGCGAGCGGGTACGCGCCGGTCGACGTCAACGCCACCGAGGTGGACGACGACGGGTCCGGCGGCGACAACGAGTACATCCAGCGCTTCACCGAGCTGTACAACGACCTGCACGACCCCGCCAACGGCTACTTCTCGCCCGAGGGCGTGCCGTACCACTCGGTGGAGACGTTCATGGTCGAGGCGCCCGACCACGGGCACGAGACCACGTCCGAGGCCTACAGCTACTACCTGTGGCTGGAGGCGGTCTACGGGCAGGTCACCGGTGACTGGTCGAAGTTCAACAACGCCTGGGCCTCCATGGAGAGGTACATCATCCCGGCCACCGCCGACCAGCCGACGAACTCGTTCTACGACCCGTCCAAGCCGGCCACGTACGCGGCCGAGCACCCCAGCGTCAGCGACTACCCGTCGCAGATCGAGCAGGGCGTGAGCGTGGGCACCGACCCGATCGCGAACGAGCTGCAGAGCGCGTACGGCACCCGCGACATCTACGGCATGCACTGGCTGCTCGACGTCGACAACACCTACGGCTTCGGCCGCTGCGGCGACGGCACCACCAAGCCCGCCTACATCAACACCTACCAGCGCGGGGCCGAGGAGTCCGTGTTCGAGACGATCCCGCAGCCGTCGTGCGACACGTTCGAGCACGGCGGGCCCAACGGCTTCCTCGACCTGTTCATCAAGGACTCGTCCTACGCCAAGCAGTGGAAGTACACCAACGCCCCCGACGCCGACGCCCGCGCCGTGCAGGTGGCGTACTGGGCGCTGACCTGGGCCAAGGCGCAGGGCAAGGAGTCGCAGATCTCCGCCACCGTGGCCAAGGCCGCCAAGATGGGCGACTACCTGCGCTACTCGATGTACGACAAGTACTTCAAGCAGCCCGGGTGCACCAGCCCGTCCTGCCCGGCGGGCACCGGCAAGAACGCCGCCTCGTACCTGATGTCCTGGTACTACGCCTGGGGCGGCGCGACCGACGCCAACGCGGGCTGGGCCTGGCGGATCGGCTCCAGCCACAACCACTCCGGCTACCAGAACCCGTTCGCGGCCTGGGCCCTGTCGAACGTCACCGAGCTGCGGCCGCGCAGCTCCACCGGCGCCAACGACTGGAGCACCAGCCTGACCCGGCAGCTGCAGTTCTACACCTGGCTGCAGTCGGCCGAGGGCGCGATCGCGGGCGGCGCCACCAACAGCTGGGAAGGCGACTACGGCACCCCGCCGAGCAACCTGCCCAAGTTCCACGGCATGACCTACGACTGGCAGCCCGTCTACCACGACCCGCCGTCGAACCAGTGGTTCGGCTTCCAGGCGTGGACGATGGAGCGGGTCGCGGAGCTGTACAACGTGACCGGCAACGCCGACGCCAAGCGGCTGCTCGACAAGTGGGTGGCCTGGGCGCTCGACAACACCACGGTCGGGACGGACGGCAGCTACGAGATCCCGTCCACGCTGCGCTGGACCGGCGCGCCCGCGGGCAACTTCAACGCGACCACCGGCATGCCGCCGGCCAACCCGAACCTGCACGTCGAGGTCGTCAACCACACCCAGGACGTCGGCGTGGCCGGCTCCTACGCCAAGGTGCTGATGTACTACGCGGCCAGGGCGAACCACGCCGAGGCCCGTGACACGGCCAAGGCGCTGCTCGACGCCGTGTGGGAGAACCGCGACGACAAGGGCGTCTCGGTCGAGGAGACCAAGGCGGACTACCAGCGCGTCAACGACCCCGTCTACGTGCCGCCGGGCTGGACCGGCACCATGCCGAACGGCGACCCGATCAACTCGAACTCCACGTTCATGTCGATCAGGTCCTTCTACGAGGACGACCCGGACTGGCCCGAGGTCCAGGCGTACCTCAACGGCACCGGGCCGGTGCCGACGTTCAACTACCACCGGTTCTGGGCGCAGGTCGACGTGGCCGTGGCCCTGGCCGAATACGGGCGGCTCTTCCCGTGATCAGCCGCACCCTCCGGAGGG
>NZ_JAPNNL010000280.1 GCF_027620315.1 Nonomuraea corallina
CCGCGTCCTGGGCCGCACGGTCGTGCTGATGGGCGCGGCCGACGTGATGAACAACGCCATGATCGGCACCCTGTTCGTGGAGCTGTCGCTCACCGCGTACGCGAGCCAGAGCGGCGACCTCTACATGATGACCCTGGGCTGGGGGTTCGCCGTGTCCGTGGTCTACACGGTGCTGCGCATCTACCAGCCCCGGCTGGTGCTGCGGATGAGCACGGACGAGGCGGCCGGGGTGCGCGCGCTCGTCCGGCGCGCCGCGGGTCTGGCGAGCTGGGTGAGCGCCCTGTGGCTGGTCGTCGCGGGGGTCGCGCTGGCGGGCGGGCTGGCCGGCACCCGTTCGCTGGTCGTGCTGGGCGTCCTGCTGGTCACCCTGCTCCCGGCCAACGCGCTGGCGAGCTTCGGCATCGCCGTGCTGGAGAACACCGGCGAGGCCGGACTGCGCGACAGCGCGAAGGCGGCCGTCCTCGCCTGGGCCGTGACGGCCGCGCTGGGCGCGCTGACCGTTCCTCTCGCCGGCGCCGCCGGGGCGGTGTACGCCCTCGGGGCGCAGGGGCTCGTGCTCGGACTCGTACTGAAGAGGCGCATATGACGACAGGACTGACCGTGCTGGTGCCCTGCTTCAACGAGGGGGCGCAGGTGGAGGTCGCCCACCGGGAGCTGGCCGAGGCCCTGGGCGGGATCGGCGAGCTGGAGATCCTCTTCGTCGACGACGGCAGCACCGACGACTCCCTGGACCGGATCCGCCGCCTGGCCGGGACCGACCCCAGGGTCGCGTACGTGTCCTTCACCCGCAACTTCGGCCTCGACGCCGTGATGGACGCCGGGGTGCGGTACGCGCGGCACCCGTGGACCGTCCAATGTGACGCGGACCTGCAGGTGCCGCCCGCGGAGATCTGGTCCCTGCTCGCCAAGGCGGCCGAGGGCTACGACGTGGTGTTCGGGGAGCGGCAGGGCCGCCGCGACCCGCTGCTGCGCAGGATCGGCTCGCGGGTGATGCACGGGGCGGCCCGCCGGGTCTTCGGCATTGACATGCCCAGGGGCGCCTCCACGTTCCGGCTCGTCCGCACCGGCGTGGCCCGCACGATCATGGATCTGCGGCTGCCCTGGTTCATCCCCGCCGTGCCGTTGATCGGCGCCCGCTACGCGGTCACGCCGGTCGCCCACCGGCCGCGCACGGCGGGCCGCTCCAGGCTCCGCCCGGTCCGCCTCGCCGCCCACGCGCTGGAGCTGTTCTTCGGCTTCTCGTGGCGGCCGCTCACCGCCGTGTACGCGACCGCGATCCTGGGCCTGGCCGCCGCCCTGGCGCTCGCGCTGACCGGGAATCCCTTCCCGCCGGTCCATCTCCTGCTCACCGGCCTGACGCTGGCGGCGCTGGGGGTGGTGGCGCGGTACGCGCACCGGCTCCTGCGCGAGACCTCACCCGTACGGCGCTATTACGTCAGGGAGTCGAACCTGCCGTTGCGCCCTGAGGACACGCTGACCGGCGGCCTGCCCTGCCCGCCCCCTCCGGCCCGCCCCTGACCCGTCACCGGGCGCGCCGGCGCCGGTCGTCCGGCGGCTCACGGCTGGGCGGGGACGCCGCGCAGTTCGAAGTCGTCGTAGGCCATCTTCAGCGCCGACTCGTCGTCCTTCGGCGTGCGGGCGAACAGGCCGACCGAGCCGTTGCCGATGCCGTTGGGGTCGTTGGCCGAGGTGATCTTGTCGCCGTTCACCCACAGGGTGAGCCGCACCGCGTCACCGGACTGCTCGCAGGCCGCCTCGATGCGGACCTTGCCCTTCAGCTCTTCGACCTTCGCGGGCTGGGACATGGTGCCGCCGGCGCCGTCGGAGATGCGGCGGATGCGGGCGTTGCCGTCCGTGTCGAGGCCGAACTCGTAGTAGGTGTCGTTGTCGGCCGCGTGACAGTAGACGCCGTACTCGCCGGAGCCGATCACGTCCCTGACCTCGGCGGTCACGCCGACGAGGACGGTCGGGGGCAGCATCGGCGTGGGCGTCGCCGACGGGGAGGAGGGGTCGGGGGCCGGCGTCTTGGTCAGGAAGGGGATGGCCGCGTCCGCCCAGCGCTCCTCGTAGTCCGGCACGACGTCCAGCCCGTACGTGCCGTCGGTGCGGTAGCCGTAGCTGGCGCTCTCGTTCGGGTCGTAGCGGCCGTTCCAGCCGCCGGACGTCTGGGTGAAGTCCTCCCGGTAGAGCACGGTCATGTCCGGCGGGCCGCTCGGCATCAGCGCCCACGCGGCGACGCCCACCGCCACCACCAGCGCCGCCGCCGCGGTGACGCCTGCGATGACCTTGGCCTTGGCGGGGTTGCGCGGAGCGTACGGGAGCGCGGCGGGAGCGGGCGCGGTCGCCTGCTGCCAGGCGACCTGGACGGTCTGCGCGACCTGCTCGGGCCCGGCCGCCCGGCCCACCAGGTGGTCGAGGAGCTGCTGCGCGGTCGGGCGCATGGCGGGGTTCTTGTGCAGCGCGGCCCGGACCAGCTCGCGCAGGCTCGGCTCGACGGCGTCCAGGTTCGGCTCGGTGTTGAGCACCTGATAGACGATGGCGGGCAGCGTCTCGCCGGGGAACGGGGAGCGCCCGCTCGCGGCGTAGGCCACCAGGCAGCCCCACGAGAACACGTCGCAGGCCGGTGACACCGGCTCGCCGCGCAGCACCTCGGGCGCCATGTAACGGGGCGTGCCGATCAGCTCGCCGGTGCCGGTGACGCCGCCCAGGCTGTCGAGCGCCCGCGCGATCCCGAAGTCGATCACCCGCGGCCCGACGGGCGACAGCAGCACGTTGGACGGCTTCAGGTCGCGGTGCACCACCCCGGCCCCGTGGATGGCGGTCAGCGCGGTCGCCACGCTCACGGCCAGCGCGTCGAGGCTGGACCCGCGCAGCGGCCCGGACTGCTGCACCGCCTCCTCGAGGTTGGGGCCGGGCACGTACTCGGTGACCACGTAGAGCTGGTCGCCGTCGAGCGCGGCCTCCAGCACGGCGGCCGTGCAGAACCGGCGCACCCGCCGGGCCGCGTCGGCCTCCCTGCGAAAACGCATGCGGAACTGCTCATGCTGGCTGAACTCGGGGTTGATCACCTTGATGGCGACCTGCTGCCCCGAGGGGTCCTCGGCGAGATGGACCGTGCCCATCCCGCCCCGGCCCAGTACGCGCACCAGCCTGTAGCGCCCGATGCGGGAGGTTTCACCGCTCACGGCGCGTAAGCTTACCGATTCCGACCCTGCCGTCGAATGAGGTGCACCCGGCGCCACGCCCTCCCGTCGTCCGCGCAGGCCCTACCGGCGTGGCGCGCACGGCCGGGCCGCCACGCGACCACCACGCGGCCACCCCGCGCCGACCACGCGCTACGCGGACTCGGGCAGGGTGTCGAGCCAGTGGATGAGGCGGTTTCCCTCCCTGGTCATGATCTCCGGGTCGCGCAGGGCGTTGGCCAGCAGCGACATGCCCTGGTAGGCGCCGACGAGGGTGATCGCGAGGTCGTCCGGGTGCGGCAGTCCCTGTTCGCGGAACTGGCGTTCCACCCAGTCCAGGAGCAACCGGATGACCTTGCCCGCCTCCAGGTCGATGCCTCCCTCGGCGCGTTTGTCCAGCTCGACGGCGAGGGTGCCGGTCGGGCAACCGTACCGGGCCGCGATGTCGCGCTGGCTGATCCACCCGTTGACCAGGGCCTTGAGGCGTTCGAGGGGGTCGGGGAGCCGGTCGAGCTCGCCGGTGAGCCGGGCGAGGTGGTCGGCGTGCTCGGACAGGGCGGCCCGGACCAGTTCGTCCTTGGTCTTGAAGTAGTAGTAGACGTTCCCGACGGGGACCTCGGCGGCGTGCGCGATGTCGGCGATGGTGGTGCGCTCCACGCCCTGCTGGTGCAGGACCCGGGCGGTCGCGGTCATCAGCCGCCGCCGTTTGTCCGCCCCCCGCGCCCGCACCTTTGAGTCAGTCACCCGACTAACTATAGACAGGCGGTGCGCCGATCATCTAGCCTCCAAATTAGTCAGCCGACTAACTCATAGGAGATCTCATGATCGTGGTGACCGGGGCCACCGGAAACGTCGGCCGCACGCTGGTGCGGCTGCTGACAGAGGCGGGCGAGCCGGTGACGGCCGTGTCGCGGAAGATCACCGAGTCCGACGTGCCGCCGGGGGTGCGCGTGCTCGCCGCCGACCTGGCCGACCCGGCGGGTTTCCGGCCCGCGCTCGACGGCGCCCGCGCGCTGTTCCTGCTGATCTCCGGCGACTTCGTGTCGGCCGCCGGCAGCCCGGCCGACGTCATCGGCCGCGTCCTCGACGACGCGAGATCCCGTGAGGTCTGGCGGGTCGTGCTGCTGTCCTCCCAGGGAGTCGCCACCCGTCCCGGCTCGGCCTCGCACGGGAGCACGGCGCGGTCCATCGAGGACGCCGTCCGGCGCTCGGGCATGGACTGGACGATCCTGCGGCCCGGCGGCTTCGCCTCCAACGCCTACGCCTGGGCCGAGTCGATCCGCGCCCGGCGCGCCGTCGACGCCCCGTTCGCGGAGGTCGGCCTGCCGTTCATCGATCCGGACGACATCGCCGAGGTCGCGGCCCTGGCCCTGCGCGAGGACGGTCACGCGGGCCAGGTCTACGAACTGACCGGGCCCGCGCCCACCACGCCGCGGCAACGGGCCGAGGCGATCGGCGAGGCGCTCGGTGAGCCGATCCGGTTCACCGAGCAGACCCGCGAGGAGGCCCGCGCGCAGATGCTGCGGTTCATGCCCGAGCCCGTGGTCGAGACCACCCTGTCCATCCTCGGCGAGCCCACCCCGGCCGAGGTGCGCATCAGCCCCGACGTCGAGCGGCTCCTCGGCCGGGCGCCCCGCACGTTCGCCGAGTGGGCCCGGCGCAACGCCGCCGCCTTCCGGTAGGGGCGCGCACGCGGGCCCTTCAGGTGATCGACCGGATCTCGCGGAGCGTCGGGAGCCCCGTACGGGTGACGACCAGGACGTGGCAGCCCGCGGCGGTGGCGGCCGTGACGCCGGCCGGGCTGTCCTCCAGGACGACGCAGCGGGAGGGGCGGGCGCCGAGTCGGCGGGCGGCCTCCAGGTACGGGTCCGGGTGGGGCTTGCCACGGCGGGTGTCCTCGGCGGCCACCACCTCGTCGAAGCGGTGGCCGAGGCGGGGGAGCACCAGGGCGGCGATGCTGCGCGGCGAGGCGGTCACCAGGGCGGTGGGGATGCGGGCGGCGGCCAGCTCCCGCAACAGGGGAGTGGCGCCGGGCATGACGTCGAAGCTGTGGGCGAGCTCGCCGGCGAACGCCCGGGTGAGGGCGTCGCCGGTGTCCCCGGGCAGGGCCGCGTGGCCGCCGGGGGCGCGGGCGAGCAGGTGGGCGGCGGTGGGG
>NZ_JAPNNL010000281.1 GCF_027620315.1 Nonomuraea corallina
ACGCGGGCGGCCAGCGCGGCGACGTCGCGGCGGCCCAGCGAGGCGGGCGCGTACGTGCCGAGCGTGACCTCGCCGTCCAGCAGCAGCGCCGCCACGCTCCACGGCAGTGAGAACTTCGCGTCGTACGGGGTGCGCGGGGCGAGCTTGCGGTCGGCGGGCTCGCACACGATGGCGGCGCTGTCAGGATGCACGTACGCGATCACCTCGGCGATCTCCCCACCGAGCCCGGCTTCGCGGAGCGCGGCGGCGGCGGCGTCGAGGGTGACGTGCATGAGCTGACAGGCCGGATACGGCTTGATCGTGATGCGGGTGGTCTCCCACGTCTCGCCCAGGCCGTTGGTGATGCGGGCGGTGTCGGCGGGGCGTCCGGCCAGGGCCGCGTACAGGCCGTGCGGCCCCTCGATCACGGTGTCGGGGCCGCTGGCCCCGGCCGCCGCGAGCCGGGCGGCCAGGATGCCGGACGCCGAGGCCAGCCCGGGGTGCAGTTGCTTGGTGGACGCCCCGGTCGACAGGAACTCCAGCAGGCCGCCGGCCTGGCTCCCGGCGATGCCGAGCGCGTCCACGGCGGTGCCGGGGTCGAGGCGCATCAGCCGGGCCGCCACGACGGCGGCGGCCAGCACGCCGCACGCCATGGTGGCGTGCAGCCCCCGGGCGTGGAAGGCGTGCGGGGCGGCGGCGCCGAGCCGGCACACGGTCTCGTAGCCGGCGATGGCGGCGGCGAGCACCTCGGCGCCGGTCGCGCCGGTCTGCTCGCCGACGGCGAGCGCGGCGGGCAGCACCGCGGCGGTCGCGTGCACCAGCCCGCCCGCGTGGGTGTCGTCGAAGTCGAGCGCGTGCACGAGCGTGCCGGTGGCCAGGGCGGCGGCCACGGCCGAGCCGCGCGCGCCGGTGCCGGGCAGGGACGACTCGGGCGGGCCCCCGAGTCCCCGGGCGACGGCGATCGCGGGGGCCGCCGCTCCGGCCCGGCCGCCCGCGACGGCGGTGCCGAACCCGTCCAGCAGGTGCCGGCACGCGGCCCGGCGCACCTCCTCGGGCGCGTCCGCCGGGCCGGGTCCGAGAGCCCAGCCGGCGAGGGTGCGCGCGACGGTCACCGCGCCACCCCCTCCGCCGGGTCCGCAGAGGGGCCGAAGGCGCCGGCCCTGGTCAGGTCGCGCACCCGGTCGTCGTCGTACCCGAGCAGGTCGCGAACGACGTGGCCGAAGTCCTCGTTGCGGCGCGGCGCGCGCCGGTAGGCGGGCCGCTCGGCGCCGACCCGGACCGGGGAGGCCACCTGGCGGACGGTGCCCCAGTGCGGGTGCTCGGTCTCCACCAGCAGGTCGCGGGCGGCGGTGTGCTCCTCCCGCATGGCGGCGGCGACGTCGTTGATCGGGCCGCAGGGGATGGCGGCGGCGTACAGCGGCGCGAGCCACTCCTCGACCGTGCGCCGCCGGAAGATCTCCTCCAGCAGGGGCAGCAGCACGTCCTGGTTGCGGCGCCGGTCGGCGAAGGTGGCGAAGCGCGGGTCGTCGGCCCATTCGGGGTGGCCGATGACCTGGGTGAGCCGCTGCCAGAACTTCTCCTTGGCGCAGCCGACCACCAGCCAGCCGTCGGCCGCCTGGAAGGCCTGGAACGGCACCAGCGACGGGTGCGCCGAGTGGCGGGTGCGCTCGGGGACGAACCCGGCGTTGAGGTGCCAGACCGCCGGGTAGGTCAGCAGCCCGATCGCGGTGTCGTACAGGCTGACGTCGCAGTCCATGCCGACGCCGTCCCTGCGGGCCGCGTGCAGGCCGGCGAGCAGCGCGATGGCCGCCACGAAACCGCCGGAGTAGTCGACCAGCGACAGGCCCGACTTGGTCGGCGGCCCGTCCGGGTCGCCGGTGAGGTCCATCCAGCCGGCCAGGCCCTGCAGCACGTAGTCGTAGCCGGGCTCCTTGCTGCGCGGCCCGGTCATGCCGAAGCCGGTGAGGGAGCAGCACACGATGGCCGGGTTCAGGTGCTTGAGGTCGTCGTAGGTGATGCGGATCTTGGCCGGTACGTCGCCGCGCAGGTTGCTGTAGACGGCGTCGCTGACCTTGACGAGGTCCTCGAAGACCGCGCGGCCCTGCGGGCTGGACAGGTCCAGGGACAGGCTGCGCTTGTTGCGGTTGAAGGTCTCGAAGAACAGCGAGTCCTCGCCCTCGGCGTACGGGGGCACGTAGCGGCCGACGTCGCCGCCGGCCCTCGGGTCCTCGATCTTGATCACCTCGGCGCCCAGGTCGGCCAGGTGCACGCTGCCGAACGGACCGGCGCCGTACTGCTCGACGGCGATGATCCGGACGTCTTCGAGCGGTCTCACGCTCGCCCTCCCGTGATGTCGGCGATGAGGTGGATGATGGCCTGCTGCGCGGCCCTGGTCTCGGCCGCGGACAGGCCGTGGGTCGGCGGGGTGAGCTTGACGGAGTCGGCCAGGCCCTCGTAGGCGGCGATCCGCTCGCGCACCTCGTCGCGGGTGCCGGCGAGGGTGAGCGCGTCCACCATGCGGTCGGTCACCACGTCGCCGAGGTGGTCGGCGCCGCGCCCGCCGCGGAAGGTCTCGACCACGGCCTCCTGGTCGGCGGCCAGGTCGTGGAAGGCGAAGAACTCGGCGTAGCTGCGCACGCTGGCGTAGAAGCCGACCAGGCCGGCCGCGCGGCGGCGGGCCAGCTTCGGGTCGTCGTCGACCGAGCAGGCGGCGGAGACGACGAGGTCGAGGTCGCCGCGCCGCTTGCCGGGGGTCTTGGCGAGTCCGGCCTCGATCTCCGGCAGGATGCGCTCGGCCAGGTAGGCGGGCGAGCACAGCTCGTGGGAGATCCAGCCGTCGCCGATCTCGGCGGCGAGCCTGGTCATGGCCGGGCCGACCGCGGCCAGGTAGATCGGGATCCGGGTGCGGACGGGCGGGAAGGGGCGCTGGTAGCCGATGATCCGCATCGGCTCGTGCTCGCCTTCCAGGACCATGGGCTCGCCCGTGCCGCAGTGCTCCCAGAAGTGGCGCAGGTAGCGGACGGTCTCGCGCAGGTGGCCGACGGGCTTGCCCCAGCGGGCGTTGTGCCAGTCCTCGTTGAGCCGTTTGACCCCGCTGCCGAGCCCTAGCACGAACCGGCCGCCGGACAGCTCGTCCAGGTCGAGCGCCTCCAGGGCGGTCACCATGGGGCTGCGGGTGAAGGCGAGCGCGATGGCGGTGCCCACCCGGGCGCCGGTGGTGGCCTGGGCGAGCGCCGCGGCGGACACGGTGGCGCTGCGGTGCAGCTCGGGCACCCACACGACCTCGGCGCCCGCCTCCTCGGCGGCGCGGGCGGCGGCGGCCTGCTCGGCCAGGGTCTCGCCCCACGGGCCGTAGGTGATGCGCACTCAGTCCTCCAGGGAGAGCGGCTGTTCCGCGGTGGGGAACAGGCCCTCGATCTGCTCGGCGCCGCGCTTGTACACGTAGAAGGTCCGGTTGAACGAGCAGACCTCCTTGCCGTCCTGGTTGAGTGTCCGGGTCTTCACGGTGACGATGCCGGCGTGCGGGCGGCTGCCGGACTCGCGCTTCTCCAGCACGATCGACTCGCTCCACAGCGTGTCGCCCGCGAACACCGGGTGGGTCATCCGGATGTCGGTCCAGCCCAGGTTGGCGAAGGCGTTCTGGGTGAGGTCGGTGACGCTCTGGCCGACGGCGATGGCCACCGTGAAGGTGGAGACCACCAGCGGCTTGCCGAACTCCGACTGCGCGGCGTACTGGGCGTTGAAGTGCATCTGGTTGGTGTTCATCGTCAGGAGCGTGAACCAGGTGTTGTCCGCCTCGGACACGGTCCTGCCGAGTGGATGCTGATACACGTCGCCGACTTCGAAGTCCTCGAAGAACCGACCCTGCCAGCCCGGTTTGACACTCATGACGTTCCCTCGCTCGGCCTCACGCTGACAGCCAGAGCCTAAACATCAGACTATTCAAGGGTCAAGGCGTTGTTCCACTGAACGTAACAACGTTTCGGCTAATCGCCGGTTTCCCGTCGCTCCCTGTCGATGCGCGTGTACGTCTCCCGCAGATGCTCCAGATGCTCACGCTGCGCCCGCTCGGCGGCCTCGCGGTCACCGGACTCGACGGCCGCGAAGATCTCCCGGTGGTCGCCGTCGACCCGCTCGAAGAAGTCGGACGCCGCCTGGTCGCGGGCGAACCTGCCCTCCAGCACGCCGAACACGGGAGCGGTCACGGCGGTCAGCAGCGGGTTGCCCGCCGCCGAGAGCAGCACCTCGTGGAAGCCCCGGTTGGCGATGAACCCGCGTCCCCGGTCGCGGCGCGGCTTGGTCAGCGAGCGCCGCAGCGCCTCCAGTTGCTCGGGGGACCGGCGCTCGGCCGCGAGCCCGGCGGCGGGCACCTCCAGCAGGATCCTGACCTCCAGCAGGTTGGCGACCGAGCCGGAGTCGGTGAACAGCGCGAAGCTGGACAGCAGGTAGCGCCTGATGTGGTCCGGATCGGGGTGCACCACGAAGCTGCCTCCGGCCACCCCCCTGCGGGTGACCAGCAGGCCCTCGCTCGACAGGACGCGCAGCGCCTCGCGCACGGTGCTGCGGCTCACGCCGTACATGGCGCACAACTCCGGCTCCACCGGGAGCCGGTCGCCGGGCTTCAACCGGCCGGCGAGTATCTGCTCTCTCAGCCGGCTCGCCAGGTCCTGGTACGCCGGAGCAGCGGCGCGATCGGTCGGCACACGCACCAGCGTAACCCGCCGGGGCCGATCTTTTCGACCTCGGGTTCCCTCTAGCGAAACAGTGTTTCAACATGTAACCCTAATGCTCCGCATGAAGGGAGCACCGACATGACCAGCACCAACCCGTCCCCCGGGGCGCCGCCGCAGAGCCTGCGGAGGATCGTCCTCGCCCGCCGCCCCGAGGGGGTGCCCGTGGACGAGGACTTCCGCCTGGAGACCGTACCGGTCACACCGCCGGGGCCGGGCGAGACGCTGGTGCGGGCCGTCCACCTGTCGCTCGACCCGTGGGTCCGCGGCGCCATGACGGGCCGCAACCTGGGCCACCCGCCGATCCACCCCGGCGACCTGGTGCCCGGCAGGGCGGTCGCGCAGGTGGTGGGCACCGGTGAGTGGGTCGTGGCCGAGACCGGCTGGCAGGAGTACGCCACCCTGCCCACCGACTCGCTCCGGCCGCTGACCCTGCCGCCCGGCGTGCCCCGTACCGCCGTGCTCGGCGCGCTCGGCACGCCGGGACTGACCGCGTACGCCGCGATCACCCGCCTGATCCGTCCCGTGATCGGGGACACCGTCGTGATCTCCTCGGCCACCGGCGCGGTCGGCGGCGTGGCCGGGCA
>NZ_JAPNNL010000282.1 GCF_027620315.1 Nonomuraea corallina
CGCTGCCCGGCCGCCCACAGCACCACCACCACCGCGAGCGGCACCAGCGCGGTCACGGCCAGCCGCCGCGAGGGGTCGCCGCCCCACAGCTCACCCATCCACCGCACCCAGCCGGGCGCGCTCTCGTCCGCGCACGCCCGGCCCGCGGCGGTGCACTGCCAGCCGATCAGATCCACGCTCGCCCGCGTGACGGTCGCCACCAGCGTGCCGGTCAGCAGCAGCGCGAACAGCCGCTGCGCCGCCTCCACGGCCCGCCGCAGCCGCCGCCCGTCCGCCGGCCTGGGCAGCATGAAGTACGCCACGTTGGCCAGCGCGAACGGCAGGAGCAGCAGCCACATCGCGATCGTCCGGCCGCCGGAGGTGAGCCCGGCCCACGCGTACGCCTCGCGACGGCGCTCGCCGGGCACGTCCGCGTCCGGCGTGTCCGGCCGCCCGGCGGGCCACCAGCGCCGGAAGAACCCCGTGGTCCCGTCGCCCGCGACCATCCGGGGATGCGGATGGTTGAGCATCTCCGCGGGCGGCGTGCCGGCCACGCCGTGCACCCGCAACTCCGTCAGACCGCCCGTGCCGGTGTCCAGGAACCCGTCCATGACCGCAGCATGATGAGGGCGCGACGGCCACGCCAGGCGACGGCCTACTCTGTCACGCCCACGCCACTGTCAAACACGGGCGAAGCGGACATCCTGCCGGGCGTCTTTCCGGGCGTCCGGTCGGGCGTCCGGTCGGGCGTTCTGCTGGGTTGTGTGCCAGGTGGTGTGCCAGGTGGTGTGCCAGGTGGTGTGCCG
This sequence comes from Nonomuraea corallina, assembly GCF_027620315.1. Classification (GTDB taxonomy): domain Bacteria; phylum Actinomycetota; class Actinomycetes; order Streptosporangiales; family Streptosporangiaceae; genus Nonomuraea; species Nonomuraea corallina. Next base: position 786 of record NZ_JAPNNL010000282.1, read on the forward strand.
GGTGCTTTGTCGGGTGTTCCGTCCGGCCTGGTGGCCGTCGTCGCGCCCGTCGCGTCGAGCACCTCGTCCCGCACCGTGGCCAGCGCCAGATCGAGCGCCCCCACCAGGACGGCGTTGCCCGCCACCCGCGACAGCCGCACCCGCGGCCTGGCGATGGTCAGCGCGTGCAGCTCCTCCTCGACCAGCCGCCGCAGCGGCTCCCCGCCCGCCAGCGGCACGGCGCCGGTCAGCACGATCAGCGGCGGGTCCATGACCGAGGTGATCGCCGCCAGCCCCACCGCCAGGCCCGCCGCCACCTCACGCAACGCCGCGACACCGCCGCCCTCCGCCCCGGAGCCCCCGCCCGCGTCCGCGCTCGTGCCCGGCGGAGCAGGCGCGGGTGCGGCCGCCGCGTTCGCGATGGCCTCGCGCAGGCTCGCGCCCCTGACGCCGTGGCGGCGCAGGGTCTCCAGCACCGCCGCGCCGCCGGACAGCGCCTGGAAGCCGTGGTCGGCGTACGGGCCGCTCTCGCGGGCGGTGGGCGCGCCCGGCGCCGGCATGTAGCCGACCTCGCCCGCGCCGCCCGTCGCGCCCCGGTGCAGCCGGCCGCCCAGCACGATCGCCGCGCCGATGCCGGCGCCCGCCCACAGCAGCACGAAGTCCGGCGCGCCCGCCGCGGCCCCGTGGGCGCGTTCGGCCAGGGCCACCAGGTTGACGTTGTTCTCCACCGACACCGGCGTCCCCAGACCCCTGGACAGCACGCCCACCAGGTCGTCCAGGTGCCAGCCCGGCATGTCCTCCGCGGTCGCGTACCCCAGCCGTCCCGTGGTGGGGTCGATCGCGGCCTGCACCCCGATCACCACGTGACGGGGCGGTGCGGGCGGCCGCGCCCCCGCCAGGGCGGCGCGCAGCCCGCCGACGAGGTCGCCGTCGGCGGGTTCCAGCGCGTACTCGCCGACCACGGTCCCCGTCAGGTCCGCCACCCGGGCCTCGATCCTGGCGGAGGTGACGTCCAGCGCGGCCGCGTACGCCGCCGCCGGGTTGATCCGGTACACCTCCGCCGTGCGCCCCGGCAGCCCCTCGCGCACCCCGTCCAGGACGACCAGCCCCGCCCGGCGCAGGCGGGCCAGCAGCTGCGACGCGGTCGGTTTGGACAGGCCGGTCAGCGCGCCCAGCTCGGGGCGGGTGAGCGGGCCGCGTTCGAGGAACAGCCGCAGGGCCGCGCGATCGTTGATGGCGCGTAGCAGACTGGGAGTGCCCGGTACGGGACCGCTCACGTGTTCATCCTCCACAAGGGTTAGGAAACTTTCCTAACTTACGGTGACCGTAAAGAGCGCGGGGTGTCCGGTCAAGAGCCGCGCCGGAAGCCGTGACCCGTACGTGGGAAAGACCCGTGCGGAAAAGAAAGCGGTAAGGGCGAAACCATGATGGGCAAAAGAGAGGAGGGCGCTGCAACAGGCATGCTAATGTCGTCGTTTGTCGCAACAACAAGCAGAATGGCCCGGAGCGTCCCATTAACCACAATAATGGTCTGGCGGCAACCCGTCAATCGGAACTCGCCAGGGAGCAAGCGTACGTCACCCGCCTCTACGAACGGCTGGACGAGCTGCGCGAGCGCACCCAGCACCGGCTGAAGGAGGTGCTGGCCAGCGGAGCCGTCGGCACCATGCAGAACAGGTCGGAGCGCGACACGTTCGCCGACATGTACGCCTCCCGCCTGGCCCGGCTGTGGGCGGTGGAGCGCGGCCTGGTCTTCGGCCGGCTCGACCACGTCGAGGAGGGCCGGCTCTACATCGGCAAGCTGGGCATGACCGACGACGAGCAGGAGCGGCTGCTCATCGACTGGCGGGCCCCGGTCGCGCAGCCGTTCTACCGCGCCACCCCGGCCGCGCCGATGGGCCTGACCCGGCGGCGCCACCTGCAGACCCGCGGCCGCACGGTGGTCGGCGTCGACGACGACCTGCTCGACTTCGACGCGCTCACCGACGACGACCGGGCCACGCTGAACGGCGAGGCCGCCCTGCTGGCCGCGCTGGGCGAGCGGCGCACGGGCCGGATGCGCGACATCGTGGCCACCATCCAGGCCGAGCAGGACAAGGTGATCCGGTCCGACCTGAACGGGGTGCTCGTCGTCCAGGGCGGCCCCGGCACCGGCAAGACCGTCGTCGCCCTGCACCGCGCCGCCTACCTGCTCTACACGCACCGGGAGCGGCTGGAGCGCCGCGGCGTGCTCATCCTCGGCCCCAACCTCACCTTCCTGCGCTACATCGAGCAGGTGCTGCCCTCGCTGGGCGAGACCGACGTGCTGCTGTCGGCCGTCGGCGAGCTGTACCCCGGCCTGACCGCCACCGCACGGGAACGGCCCGAGGTGGCCGCGGTCAAGGGCGACCTGCGGATGGCCGAGGTGATCGCCAGGGCGGTGCGCGACCGCCAGCGCGTCCCGCGCCGGCCCGTCGAGCTGAACCTGGGCCGCTACACCCTCACCATGGACCGCAAGATGCTGGAGTCGGCCGCCGCCAAGGCCGCCCGCTCCCGCCGGCCGCACAACCAGGCGCGGGCCGTGTTCGTCCGGTCCCTGCTCAACGCGCTGGCCCGGCAGGCGGCCAGGCAGCTCGGCAAGGGGCTGATCGACGAGGACGAGCTGGGCGACCTGCGCGAGGAGCTGCGCACCGAACCGGTCGTGCGGTCCGCGCTCAACCGGCTCTGGCCCTACCTCACCCCGCAGCGGCTGCTGCTCGGCCTGTACGGGTCGCCGGAGCGGCTCGGTCACGCCGCCTCCGTGCTGACGGCCGGGGAGCGGGCCCTGCTGCGGCGCGACGGGGCGCGCGGCGGCGAGTGGACGGAGTCCGACGTGCCGCTGCTGGACGAGGCGGCCGAGCTGCTCGGCGAGATCGACGAGCAGGTGCTGCGGGCCAGCGCGCTGGCGGCCGAGGAGGAGCTGGCCGCGGCCCGGCAGGCGGAGGAGCACGAGCGCGAGGCCGAGCTCGCCTACGCGCGCGAGGTGCTGGAGCTGACCGGGCTGTCCGACGTCATGGAGGCCGAGCGGCTGGCCGAGCGGCAGCGGGGCGACGGCCCCCGTCTCACCACCGCCGAACGCGCCGCCGCCGACCGCACCTGGGCCTACGGGCACGTCATCGTGGACGAGGCGCAGGAGTTGTCGCCGATGGCCTGGCGGGCGGTCATGCGGCGCGTGCCCAACCGGTCCATGACGATCGTCGGCGACATCGCCCAGACGGGTTCGGCCGCGGGGGCGCGCTCGTGGGCGGAGGTGCTCGACCCGTACGTCGCGGGGCGGTGGCGGCAGGAGCGGCTGACCGTCAACTACCGCACGCCGGTGGAGCTGATGGAGGTGGCCGCCCGGGTGCTCGCCACCATCGACCCCGGCCTGGAGCCGCCCCGGTCGGTGCGCGACAGCGGGGCGAGCCCGTGGGCCGCGCCGATGGCCGAGCTGCCCCGGATCGTCGCGGAGGAGGTCGCCGCGGGCGGCAAGGTCGCCGTGGTGGCGCCCGACGCGCTGCTCACGTCGCTGGGGGAGACGCTGGAGGGCGCCGTGGTCGTCGCGCCGGGGGCCGGGCGCGGCCGGGGCGCCGAGGCGCTCGACGCGCCCGTCGCGGTGCTCGGGGTGACCGACGCCAAGGGGCTGGAGTTCGACGCGGTGGTCGTGGTGGAGCCGGAGCTGATCTGCGCGCAGTCGCCGCGCGGCGTCAGCGACCTGTACGTGGCGCTCACGCGTGCCACGCAGCGGCTGGGCGTGGTGCATGATCGCCCGCTAAGCGATGCTTTGCGCGACTTGCCGCGGCGCTCCGGCAGTGCCGCCCCGACCCCTGCTCAGCCGGGCAATGGCCGCCCACCTGGGAAAACTTGATGTTTCTGCTGATCGGGACACGGTTGACATCTGAGGCTGAGTCGGTAGTTTGCTGCGCAGTCCAGCACGGGACTTGGCCGGTTGGCCGTCTCTGACATCGTCGGATCCTGCGTCCGTGACGGAGCGTGACTCCGTCCACACAGCCAGGTGCAGGGCCGTCGGTCCGTCGAGTCGGGGCACCCCAACCGGGCGGGGGGTTGGACCCGGGACGGGCCCGGGAGCCCAGTAGACAACGGAATTCCGCGCTCGCCGCCGACGAGACGGGTCCGGTCCGAAGGGTTTCCGGGCCCTCTTCCCGTTCCTGTGCGCCGGGCTCGCCAGTGCGCCGGGTGGTCCCGTACCTCGCGGGATCACCCTGTCGCCGCGCCCATGACCGGGAAGCGCCGCGGGGGCGGTAGCGTTTCGCTTGAAAAGGCGTGCGGATCGCGAGGAGACCCCTCAGTGGTGCAGGAGAAGACGGGCCCGCGGGCCACCCCCGCGTCTCCCGGCGACGGGAGCGGCCCGCCCACACCCTCACC
>NZ_JAPNNL010000283.1 GCF_027620315.1 Nonomuraea corallina
CCCCTTTCCGATTGCTAGCCCGTGGCCTGGCCTCGTCGTTACCATGACGGGGGGACTGACTGTTCGTCGGACGGGGCTGCGATGGCACGGTTCGTGGGGGCGTTGAGGCGGATCGCTCCGTGGGCGGTCCAGAACGCCGACGTCGCCATCGCGCTGCTGCTGGCCGTGGTGATCGGCGTGCTCGGCATCATGCCCGACGAGCTCTTCGGCGACGACGGCGCCACGGTGCAGACCCAGCTGGTCAGCGCCGCGACGCTGGTGATCCTGGCGCTGGTGGCGACCGCGCTGCTGCGCGACCGGGCCCGCCAGGCGCCGATGGAGGCGATCACCTCCGACGTGCTCGGCCGGCTGCCCGCCAGGCTGGACCGGCTGGAGCAGATCGAGTCCATGGTCGACCGCACCCGCAAGGCGCTGGACGCGCTGCAGCTCGTCCGGGTGCTGGGCAGCTCCCAGGAGATCGCGCAGGCGCACGCCGAGGCACGCAAGGACACCACGCGCTGGAGCTTCAAGGGCGGCACCGGCACCTACCTGCGCGCGGTCACGCTGCCCCTGTGCGTGGCGGCCGCCCGCCGCGACAAGCGCCACCTGACGGTGCGCGTCGAGGTGATCGACCCGGCCGACGTCGAGGTGTGCGAGACGTACGCGCACTACCGGCGGTCCCTGTCGGACCTGCCTGACGGCACGGGCGAGCGGTGGACCACCGACCGGGTCAGGAAGGAGTCGTACGCGACCATCCTGGCCGCGTTCTGGCATCGGCAGCGGTACGGCCTGCTCGACATCGAGGTGGGCCTGTCGTCGACGATGACCACGTTCCGCTGGGACCTCTCCACCAGCCGCCTGATCATGACCGTGGAGGACCCGAACCGCGCGATGACCGCGCTGGCCGGCACGTTCTACTACGCCAACTGCGACACCGAGCTGCGGCTCAGCTTCGAGCAGGCGCGCCGCGTCCCGCTGGAGCGCTACCGCGGCGTGCCCCTCGGCGACGAGCCCACGATCGAGGAGGTGCAGGAGCTCTTCGAGCGGATCGACATGCCGCTGCCCAAGTCCTACAACGGCCGCGACGTGGTCGACATCGCCCGCAAGGCGCTGCGGGCGGCCGACCCCTACGGCGACCCCGGCGCGGGGAGGGCGGGACCATGAGCTACCAGGGCGTCTACGACGAGCTGACGCGGGGACGGGCCAGGGCCTGGGCGCTGGCGGCGATCTCCGGCGGCGCGCGGGGCCTCCGGGGCCTCCGGGGGGTACGCCACCCGCTCGGATTCGTCTGCCTCCCGCTGGAGCGCGACGGCGGCGAAGGGGTATGTATCCACCTGTGGTCCGACTCGCTGGCGCCCGCGCGCAGCACCACCTCCCAGATCCACTGTCACAGCTGGGACCTGGTCAGCCACATCCTCTACGGTCAGGTGCGCAACGTGCACGCGGTGGTGACCGACGCCGGGCGCGACGCCACCCACCGGGTGTTCGAGGCCGTCAGCGGGCCGGGCGGCGACCGCATCTCCCCCACGCCGCGCACCGTGCGTCACGAGACGGGGCTGGTGGAGGTGTTCGGTCCCGGCGACACCTACACGCTGCCGTCCGGCAGCTTCCACAGCAGCGTCGTCCCCGAGGGCGGCGAGGCCGCCACGATCGCGCTCGGCCGGGGCCGTCCGGGCAGCCGCGACCTGTCGCTCGGCCCGCTCGGCACGGGCGGCCACCACGTGCCGCGTCAGACGCTCGACACCGAGGAGACGGCGCTGGCCGTCCGGCTGATAGCCGCCCACCTGAGCTGAGGGGTTCGGATATGGATCTGGAGCATGCCCGCGCGGTCGCCGTCGAGGCCGCCGAGGCCGCGGGGGCGCTGCTCCTCGACGGCACCCGCGGCCCTCTCGGAGTGCGTCCGAAGGGCGGGGCCGGTGACGTGGTCACGGATCTCGACCTGGCGTCGGAGCGGTTGCTGGTCGACCGGCTCCTGACGGCGTACCCGTCCCACGCGGTGATCGCCGAGGAGTCGGGCCTGTTCGGCGCCTCGGGCGGCGAGTGGACGTGGCTGGTCGACCCGCTCGACGGCACCAACAACGTGTCCATCGGCCTGCCCGCCTACGTCGTCGGGCTGGCGCTGTGCCGGTCCGGCCGCCCGCTGCTCGGCGTGGTGCACGACCCGGTGACGGCGCGTACGTGGTCGGCGATCCGGGGCTGCGGCGCGCTGGCCCCGTCGGGGGCGCGGCTGACGGCCTCCTATCGGCCCTCGCCGCACGGCCCGCTCCTGGCTTGGACCCAGGGGTATGCTGTGAGCAGGAAAGACGCCAGAGCGGGCACGCTGAGGTCGGCCCTGGAGCTGAGCGCCAGGCGGTTGTTGCAGCTGTGGGCGCCTCTGCTGCAGTGGGCGATGCTGGCCCGCGGCGACATCGACGGGATCGTCGGCTATCGCGCGGAGGCGATCGACCTGCCGGCCGGGGCGCTGCTCGCCCAGGAGGCGGGCATCGAGATCCGGGCGCTCGACGGCGGCCCGTTCGACGAGCGCATCGACGGCGCGGCCGACGACCGCAGCTTCGTGGCCGCGCATCCGAAGGCCCTGCCCGGACTGCTGGCCCTGGTCGGTTGATCGGCCCGGCCGGAGATCTTGAGATCGCAGGTCACGGAGGCCGGGGCCGCAGCCTGCCGCCGACGTCCGCCTGCCGGGTGCTTGGAAGCGGCGCCGCGGGAAAGGAGAGATCACCATGACGACCGTGCTGACTGATTCGGCCGTGCGCGGAGCGGTGCTCTTCGCCTCAGGCCGGCCGTCCCGCCCCCGGCCTTCCGCCCTGGTCCGCGCCGCGAACCGGCTGGTGACGGCATGACCGGCGAACGGGGCAAGGAGTGGGCGCACCCGTGGTTCGCGATCGTCGTGGGGCCGCGTCCCTCGGAGGAGGTCCCGGAGGAGGACGAGCGCCGCAAGCGCCGCCGCCCTCCCCGGGTGAAGGTCCGCCGTACCACGTGAGGCCCTACTTGAGCAGGTGCTCGCAGCTGCCCTTGCCGGAGGCGACCTTCTCGCCGTCCACGCTGATGCGGCAGGCGGCGGGCTGGAACTGGCCGTTCGCGTCCCGTACGGAGCCCGACACGAGAGTGATCAGCCGGCCGGCCTTCTGCTCGGCCTCGGTCAGCTCGATCTCGGCGGTCTTGGACCAGGGCAGGTCGGCGTCGTTCTCGGTGCCGTTCGTGTCGAGGTTGTAGACGATCGGCTGGGCGGACTTCCCCTTGCCGAGCACCTCCAGCTTGACCTGGCGCACGGCGATCGCGGAGACCTCCTCCGCGCCCGTGGCCGTCGGGGCGGGCTCCTGGGCCGGGGAGGCGGCCGGCGCGGTGCCGGCGGCTCCGCCGCAGCCCTGCAGCGCCGCCGTCAGGACGAGTCCAGAGATGATCGTCATCAGTGATCGGGACATGGCGGCTATTGTGGCGCAACCGGCCGGGCGGGTTCCCGGCTATCCGAAAGTCACCAGCGCCCACGTGGTGGTGACGAGGCCGACGACCGCCAGGCCGGCGCCGGTGAGCAGGAAGCGGAGCATCGGCACCCGCACGCCGTGGCGGCGGCACGACTCGAACCACAGCAGCGTGGCCAGCGACGCCCACGGCGTGACCACCGGCCCCACGTTGGTGCCGACGAGCAGGGCGAGCAGCTGGTCGCGGTCGCCGGCCGGGATGACCTCCTCGACGACCTTGTACGCGGGCAGGTTGTTGATGGCGTTGGACAGGCCGGCGCCGACCGCGGCGGTCCGGTACGGGTCGCGGTCGGCGCCGAGCAGCCCGTTCATCAGGTCGGCCAGCCCGTAGCGGCTGAGCGTGGGCACCACCAGGAACAGTCCGGTCACGAAGATGAGCAGCTGCCAGGGCACCAGGTTCCAGGTGAGCCGGGCGCGGTCGCGTACCGCGAAGGCGATCACCACGAGCAGCGCCGCGGCCGCGGCGGCGACCCCGACCTCCACGCGGGCCAGCAGGGCGACGATGAACAGCAGGCAGCCGGCCGAGGCGGCGCCGAACAGCACCCGGTCGCCGACCGGCTCCAGCACCGGCGGCGTGTAGCGCAGGTCGCGCCGCTCGCCCCTGCGCCAGAAGAACGCCCACAGGAACGCCATCGTCACCAGGATCGCGACGAGCTGCGGCGCCCACATGCGGGCGGCGAACGCGACGGGGGACAGCCCGATCTCGTCCATGGCGAGCAGGTTCGTCAGGTTGGACACGGGCAGCAGCAGGCTCGCGGTGTTGGCGAACCAGATGGTGGTCATGGCCAGCGGCAGCGCGGCGATGCGGGCCCGGGGCGCGAGCGCGAGCATGACGGGGGTGAGCAGGACGGCCGTCGTGTCAAGGTTCAGAAATATCGTGATAAAAGACGCGAAGACTGTGCAGAGTATGAAAAGCGCGGCATAGTTGCCGCGGCCGAGCACCGCCATCCTGGCGGCGATCGCGTCGAAGACCTGAGCCTCCTTGGTCAGCTCGGCGAGCACGATGATGCCCACCAGGAAGACCAGCAGCGGCCCGATCTCCGCCAGGCTCTCCGCCGCGGCGGACAGCGGCAGCAGCCCGGTCGCCACGAAGAGCAGGCCGAGCGCCAGCAGCCCGATCCTGATCCAGTCGAGCACGCCCAGACGACTCAACACGAGGACGATGATCGCACACGGGCTGCGAAAGGCCGATCCCGCGCGGGATACTGGTGGGATGGCGCGCGACGGCAAGCCGACCCAGATCTTCGTCAGCTACTCCCCCGCCGACACGGCGTGGGCCACCTGGATCGCCTGGGAGCTGGAGGCGGCAGGCTACCGCACGATGATCCAGGCCTGGGACTTCGTGCCCGGCACCAACTTCATCGACTTCATGGACCGCGGCGTCAGCGAGGCCGAGCTGGTCGTGGCCGTGCTCTCGCGCAACTACCTCAGCTCGCGCTACGGGCGGATGGAGTGGCAGGCGGCCCTGCGCGCCGATCCCGACAACCCGTCCAACAAGCTGATCACCATCCGGCTGGAGGACGTCCGGCTCGAAGGGCTGCTGTCCACGATCACCTGGGTCGACCTGCTGGGCATCACCGACCCGGGTCAGGCCAGGGCGCTGCTGCTGGGCCGGGTGCGCGAAGCGCTGGCGGGCCGGGCCAAGCCGGAGGCCGCCCCCGCC
>NZ_JAPNNL010000284.1 GCF_027620315.1 Nonomuraea corallina
CGGGGCCCGAAGAGGTTCAACACCATCTACCGGCCATGCGGCCGGCTTACTGTATTCCGCACCCGCCCTGCTGTGCGGCGGTGATGCGGGGATCGCGGATGCGTGACCGTAGACCACCTTCCTATCTTGTGGAACTGCGGTACCCGCGCGGCGAGACTCCTCAGCCGACGACGGGCGATCCTTCGATGGCGTTCAACACTCCTTTCTTCATGCTTCTGGACCTGTCGTCCACTTCCTTGGCAGCGCGTCCACGATCTGGGCCCCTTCCACTGCACTGGCCCTTCACGTCCGACCTTCTGCCTTAACTACCTACTTCATCCTCAGTTCGGGCAGTTCGTCGTGATGCGGTGACAACTTCCTGCTGCCCGATGAATCCGTTCCTTGCGATGTCAAAAACCCTAGCAGCCACACCGGCGAATGTCTACTACGGCGGATACAGATTTTCGGCCCATGACACGACAGACCTCTGACGACCCCGCCGGGCTGACGCTGCCGTCGATGCCTGTACCTCTTCGCAGCGGCAGACGGTGAGAGCGCTGATCGCTTGCTTCGCGCTCTTGGCCCTGCGTCCTGCGGCACCTTCGCCAAGCGAGTCCCCTGACCGACGAAGACCGAGCCGTCACGAGGCGAGGTCTTCCCGCTCTCGGAAGGGCCTGGAAACGCGAAAGCCCTCCGCGATCTCGCGGAGAGCTTGAAGAGCGACGCGAAGCGCTTCAGCAGTCGCAGATGAAGCCGTAGTTACCCCAGCTCCCCTTCATGACCAACTGGTACTTGCTTCCGTACAGCCCATAGATACCGTGGCGGAACTGCTTGTCCGGCGAGACCCGTCCTGATCCGACGCGAGCCCCTGTCTCCCTGTCCCAAACCTCCCAGTCCACGATGCTGGTGCTGTCGATCCCGATCCAGACGCGGTTCAGGGTGCGGTTAGCGGGCGCGTAGCCGCTGGAGCACTTGTTCGTCCAGTAGTCGGGGCGACAGGTGTGATACACCTCAGCGTTGGCCGGCTGGGTCGTCGCGATCGAAGCGACAGTCGCAGCGAACAGCGCGAGTAACGTCATGGCGGCTCGACGCATGATTCCTCCAGAGGGTGAAGCCACTGTCGTAAACGGAGCAAGTCTCGCATCGGCTATCACGTCAGTCCAAAGGGTTTATTCAGCCCTTCTTACCGATGAAGCAGCGGCGACCGTTTCCGTCACTCCTTGGATTGACCGGAAGGACCGAGCTCGGACCCGTCGCCTGGCCGCCCGCCCCGATCAGGACCGAGCGCCTCGTGCTCCTGAGCCCGGGACCGTGCATCGAGCTGTTCACCTCGCACATCGGTGGCCCTCGGCCGCGTGAGGAGTTCGAGCACACCCTGCCTGCCGCGCCCCCGCGCCGCCGCCCTTGACGTCCGATTCAAGAGCCCTGCTCTCCTCCCCTACGCCGGCAGGGCCACCGCCTCCCGGATGGCGGTGACGGCCGCCGTCGGGTCGTAGTTCTCGGGCACGCCGTCGACCATGATGATGTCGCCCTCGATGTGCCGCGAGCGCAACGGCGCGATCTCCCGGTAGGCGGGAGAGTCCCACCACGCCCGCGCCTCGGCGATCCCCGGGAAGCCGATCATCACGACATGTCCCGGCCAGACGCCCTCCTTCACCTCGTGCTGGGCGGCGTGGACGAGGTAACGGCCGCCGTACGGCTCGAAAGTGGCGGGGAGCCTTTCGATGTAATCGGCGATCTCGGGGTGTGGGGCCGCCTCCCGCAGGTGGGCGATGACGTAGGCGGGCATGGGGTCCTCCGGTGAAGTCGCGTTCGGTGCGCTGCCGATCCTGACACGCCCTGGTAGGCAGGGCGATTACCTGGCAGGTAGGTGATCCGGCTTGCCGACGACTCGAATCCCGCGCCCCGTCCTCGACGGACGGCGGAACCGCCGTCCGTCTCGACGCACGGTCATCGCGACGCATCGCTCACCGGGAGGGTCCGGCGGCGAGCTGCCGCCGTACCGTGTCGGTGTCCATCAGGTACCACATGGACGCGAACCGGCCGTCCCGGACCTGGTAGAAGGCGGTCTCGGCGAACGACACCGACGCCCCGGTGGGCGCCAGGCCGTTCCACTCCTTGACCGGCGTCCCCGTGTCGACCAGGCGGGCGGCCACCCGGTCGCCCTCGACGACGAGATCCTGGATCTCCCAATGGAAGTCCGGCACCGCTTCGACGTGCTTGGAGAACTCGGCCACCATGTCGTCCCTCTTGACCGGGGTGCCACCCATGATCACCTCGTCGTGGGCGAACTCGGCCATGCGGTGGAACTCACGCTTGTTCGCCAGCTCGACGTACCGCAGGTAGAAGTCGCGCAGTTCCTCGACCGACATGCCCGAACCCGTCGCAGTGGAGCTCATGATCACTATCTCATTCCGTCAGTGCCGACCTGTTGCCCCAGATCGACCGTTGGACCGGGGCGGACATTTTTGTACCGCTCGGTAAAGAAAAACTATAGCACCCTTTTGTACCGATCGGTCGCAAAGGTGGGCCGACATCTGTACCGAACGGTAGGATCAGCTCATGAGCATCGAGACGCCGGCCATCGGACGACCCCGGGCGTTCGACGAAGAGACGGTCCTCGACCGGGCCACCGAGGTCTTCTGGCAACACGGTTACGAGGGCACGTCCATGACCACCCTCACCAGCGCGATGGGCATCAACCGGCCGAGCCTGTACGCCACGTTCGGCAGCAAGGAGCAACTGTTCGAGCGCGCCTTCACCCGCTACCGCGAGACCCAGCTGGCCAACGTCCGCGCCGCACTCGACCAGCCCACCGCCTACGCCGCCATCGAAGCGTTCCTACGCTCCAGCGTCGACGGCCTCACCGCCCACGATCACCCCCGAGGCTGCCTCTCCATCCAAGGAGGCCTGGCCTGCTCACCCGAGAACGCCCGCATCTCCGAGGTCCTGGCCGCCGGGCGCGCCGCCAACGAAGCCGCCCTCGAAGAACGGCTGGCTCGCGCGGCGAAAGAAGGAGACCTCCCACCCGGCGTCGACCACCGGGCACTGGCACGCTTCGTCATGGCGCTCAGCGAGGGATTCGCCGTCCACGCCGCGGCCGGCGCCGGCCGTGAAGACCTCCAGGCCTCCGTCGACATCGCCCTGCGAGCCCTCGTCCCGTCCCACGCCGACCAGCGTTCACCCTCGCTGTCCGGCCCCGACTCGCCTGATGCCTGAGGCGAGACCGCTCAAAAGGGGTTTGGCCCTGTGCCATGATCGTTCGGCCTGTGGGAGCATCGGGCCGGGTGAGGCGGCGAGGTGTCCGTGCTGCGGAGAAACCTCAGCCGTTGCATAACTGCGCCCGTGCCTCCCGTACATGGCGGAGTATGCCGTGGGCGTCCGCGGCATCGGCGATCGCATCAGCCTCGTCAAGAAGTCTCAGCGCCTCCTCGCGGCGGCCCTCTCCGGCGGAGATGTAGGCCAGTCCGACCAGGTTCGCGGCAGGCAACCCCGGGAAGGAACCCGATCTCACGGCGGAGACGTGTCGACTCCTCCAGGCGTTCTCGCGCCGATCTCGGGCGCCCTGCCCGCCCATCCGCGATGCCCAGGTGCCTGAGGGCATACGACATGGTCAGGACGTCACCGGCGTCCACCGCCTTCTGATGGGACTGTTCCAGCACGGGAACCGCGACGGCGTCGTCATCTCGTACGACCTGATGGAAACACCCGATCCAGAACAGCGCCTCCGCCTCACCGCGGATGTCTTCGACCTTTCGGTAAAGTTCGGCCGCGCGCTCGAACAGAGCCAGCTCACCAGGGTCCTCCTGTCTGTCGCCCAGGAACCGCGCGTGGGCGATACGACCCCGAGCAAGGGCAAGGTCCGCCTCCACCGCGTCAAGCTCCCGCTCGGCAATCGGCACCGCGTCGACGTCACCCCCGAAGACTGCTCGTTCGTATAACAGCCTGGACTGCTCCATTCGGTCGTCTCCGCTCATCTCACTCCTCTACCAGTCCGCCGAAGATCGGCCGCCAGACGGGATGCTCTCGGCTGCAGAAGCTCTGCCACGCTGAAACTCTTACCGCGTGAGCTTCACGGCGAACACAGGGAACGAGCACCCGACCTGCTCATCCGGGCCGGCAGCCTCCTCAGCGGAGACCTCCACCAGATCAACGCGGGTTGAGTAGGTATTCGCCCTCATCGAAGCGGCCGATGAGGAGCGTGTCCGGCAAGTACTCGAAGCGGAAATGGAGAGCGGTGTCCTGGCCGTCGCCACAGATGAAGTACTCCTCATCGGGGACGTCGGTGTCATCCCACGGCTCAGCGGCATCGGGATCCAGATCCCGCAGCCAGCCGATCTCACCACCCGGCAGCAGAATCTCTCCACCCCATCCATTGGCGAAGCTCAGAAACGACCGGTAACTCGGTGGAAGCCTGACGCTTCTTTCGTCGAGAGCCGGCGTTGCTGCTCAACCGTGTGACGCCGCGAGGGACGGTCAGGCTGCGTGAGGCGGCGTTGCTGTACTTCCCCGCTGACTGACGGCGACGGCTGAAACTGGATCTAGCCCATATCTCGTGATGAACGCCCGCAATACCGGTCAAGACGTCAGAAAAAAGGCACTCCCTGGCCTAGCTATCCTGTGTTGCTAAGTACCGGTAGTCAGTGCTACTTTATACTGGTAGTCAGCGACACCAAGTAGTTAGGGAAATGGTCGGTGGGCGGGCCGATGTCCGCCTGGCTGCATGACCAGGGCTTCTCCGGCAACGCCGAAGGCACCCTCCTCGCGCTGCTGGTCAGGGTCGAACAGGGCGGCCTGGTCGAAGCGGCGTCGGCTCGATGTCAGCGCGGCGGGCGATGGCGGATGCCATGAGCGTTCGGCGATGACTTCGGGCTGTGAACCCGGACCGCGTTGGGCTCACCACGCCCCTCGTCTGCCGCTCACAGCTGCCCATCAGCGCCACTCCGAGACGGGGCTCGCAAGATCGAACACTGTGCCTCGGACACCGTAGATAAGGACATTCATGATGAGACAAGGCAACCACGGCCTCTCCGCAGCAGGGCTGCGCGGACCGCGCGAAGTGCCGGCACGGCATGGGGAGTCCGTGCCGACTTCTGGGCCGAATCCCGTC
>NZ_JAPNNL010000285.1 GCF_027620315.1 Nonomuraea corallina
GGCGGGGGCAGGCAGGGCGGGTCCACGAGCACGAGCCCGGCCACCCGCAGCGGGTGCAGCCGGGCGAACGCCTCGGCGTGCCAGGCCGCCGCCGCGTGCGCGACCACCGTCACCTGCTCGGGATGCGCGGGCGCGAGCGCGGCCAGCCGCGCCGCCTCGCCGCGCAGGGTCGGCGGTACGGGCGACGCGGGACTCAGCCCGAGCCCCGGACGGTCGAACCGGATGACCAGGCGGTCACGCGCCAGTTCGGCGGCGACCGCGTCCCAGTGGCACCACGCGCCGCCGGGGCCGCAGGCGATCAGCACGGCCGGGCCCGAGCCCTGCCGGACGACGTGCAGGGGGCCGGGCAGCGGGACGGTCACCTCCGACACGAGCAGCCGGACGGCCACGTACACGAGCCAGAGCGCGACCAGGGCGGCCAGCCCTCGCTGCGTGAGCCCGGCGAACCGCCCGGTGACGGACGCGGCCACGGTGAGCGCGCCGGCGACGGCGGTGAGCGCGGTGAGCAGCCAGGCCACCGGAGCGCGCCAGCGGGCGCTCAGCACCACCATGGCGACCGGCACGGCGAGCGCGGCCAGCGCGGCGGCGGCGACGTGCGCCCGGTGCGCGAGCGAGGTGGGAGCGCAGGTCAGATCGCTGATCATGGCGCAGTCCATCGGGAACAGGCCGGCCAGCGCGGTGAGCAGACCGGCCGCGCCCAGGGCGAGCCAGCCCGGCCACTCCTCGCGCACCCGGGGGGCCAGGGCCACCCCGGCCAGGCAGGCCAGCCCCGTGAGCACGTCGCCGGTCCGGAACAGGCGGGTCCACGGCTGGTCGCGGGCCGCCAGCTCGCCGAGGTAGCCGTGAGCCCTGTCGACTCTCGGCGTGGCCAGCTGGCCGGTGACCCACGCGCTGGACAGTACGGCGGCCCCGATGAACGCGGACGCGGCCAGCACGCACAACCTTCGCTCCACGTGATTATTACATCACTATGGGTGAAACCGGCACAAAGCGGGTCAGAGCCCGGGAGCCCCCCAGACCGGGAACCAGCGGGAGAGGTCCTCCTCCAGCGGCAGCTCGCCCGCCAGCACGCCGCGCGCCTGCAGCTCCAGGGCGTTGTCGCGGCGCTGGCCCGACAGCGGGGCGAAGGGGTAGAACGTGCCGCGCTTGTAGAGGTAGACCACGGCCAGCCGGCGGCCGTCGGCGTCGGAGAACGACACCAGCGAGCACAGCAGCGACGGGCCGAACCCGGCGCCCTCCAGCGAGGAGTTGACCGCGTGCAGCTCGGTGACCAGGTCGCCGACCTCGTCCGGCGCGCGGCGCACCAGCAGCCAGGTGTAGCCGTAGCTGTCCGTGAACTCCTCGACCCGGCCGCCGAGCAGCTCCTTGACGTCGCGTTCCAGCGTGGCGAACGCGCCTCCCTCGGCCGCGCGGAACGACACCGAGCCGGTGCCGTTCGGCGTGAGCCCGGTCGCCGCCTGCAACGTCACGGCCGCCGACGGCAGCGCGAACAGCGCATCGAGATTGGGTTTGACCGGCTTCGACCGGCCCAGGATGGCGTCGAGCCAACCCATGCGCTCAGCCCCTTCCGAGTTGGTTGGAGATCTTCGCGAGCTGTTCCAGCCGTCGCTCCAGCGGCGGGTGCGTGGAGAACAGGTTGGCCAGCGTCTCCCCCTTGGCCAGAGCGGGCGCGAAGTAGAACGCGTTGAACGGTTCGGCCTCGCGCAGGTCGCGGGTGGGGATCCTGGCCATGTCCCCGGATATCTTGACCAGCGCGCTCGACAGGGCCGAGGGCTGCTGGGTGAGAAGCGCACCTGCCCGGTCGGCCGACAGCTCGCGGTAGCGCGACAGGGCCCGGGTCAGCAGGAAGCTGATCGCGTACACCACGATCGAGACGAGCATGATGATCAGCCCGATGGGCAGGCCCCCCTGGCCGTTGCCGCGCCGGTTGCCGAGCCCGGTGTAGAGGGCGAACCGGGTCATCAGCCCGGCCACGATGCCCAGGAAGGACGCGATCGTCATCACCGCCACGTCGCGGTGCGCGACGTGCGACAGCTCGTGGGCCAGCACCCCTTCGAGCTCGCGCGGCTCCAGCCGGCGCAGGATGCCGGTCGTCACGCAGACGACGGCCTTCTTGCGGTTGCGCCCGGTGGCGAACGCGTTGGGGACGTCGGACTGCGCGATCGCCACCTTGGGCTTCGGCATGTCGGCCATCGCGCACAGCCGGTCGATCATGCCGTGGAGCTCGGGGGCCTCCTGCGGCGACACCTCCCGGCCGTGCATCGCGAACAGCGCGATGCGGTCGGACAGGAAGTACTGCGCGAACAGCAGGGCCCCCGCGATCACCAGCACGGTCACCGCCTGCGCCCCGAGCGAGATCAGGACCCCGACGAAGACCACGTAGAGCAGGCCGAGCAGGAACATCGTCGCCACCATGCGGCGGGTGAGACCGCTGTCGGGCGCGAACCTGGTCCTCACGGCTCAGCCCGGGATCAGTCCCTGGTCTCCCAGCATCTCCCGGACCTCCTCGATAGAGGCGTCCGCGGGGGGAAGGATCAGCTCGGAAGGCTCCAGGGAGTCGTCCGGCAGGGTCTTGCCGACGTGGCGTACCTTGTCGAGCAGCGCGTGCAGCTTGACCCGGAACGCCTTCTCGTCGCCCGCGTCGATGGCGGCCTCGAGCTCGCTGTCGAGCTCGTTGAGCACCGGGATGTCCTCCGGCGAGATCTCGACCTGGCCCTCGCCCATGATTCTGACGATCATGCGCCCTCCCCCGGCTGGCGCAGCTGCTGCGTCTGCTGCTGCGGAGGCTGCTGCTGCTGGGCCTGCTGAGGCTGCTGCTGCTGAGGCTGCTGCTGGCCCTGCTCGATGGCGGACTGCGGCGCGGAGCCCTGGCCGAGCTCGGCCTTCATCCTGGCCAGCTCCAGCTCGACGTCCATGCCGCCGCCCATGCGGTCGAGCTCGGCCTGGATGTCGTCGCCGCGGCTGCCGCTGTAGTCGTCGAGCGCGCCGCTGGCGAGCAGCTCGTCGATGGCGCCGGCCCGCGCCTGCATCTGGGCCGTCTTGTCCTCGGCGCGCTGGATCGCCAGGCCGACGTCGCCCATCTCCTCGGAGATGCCGGAGAAGGCCTCGTTGATGCGCGTCTGCGCCTCGGCGGCGGTGTAGGTCGCCTTGATGGTCTCCTTCTTGGTGCGGAAGGAGTCGACCTTGGCCTGCAGCCGCTGCGAGGCCGTCGTCAGCTTCTCCTCCTCGGCCTGCAGGTTGTCGTGCTGGACCCGGAGGTCGCCGATCTGCGCCTGCAGGTTGGAGCGGCGCTGCAGCGCCTCCCTGGCCAGGTCCTCACGCCCGACGGACAGCGCCTTGCGGCCCTGCTCCTCAAGCCGCTTGCTCTGCTGCTCCAGGCCGTTGATCTGCAGCTCCACACGCTTGCGAGAAGTGGCGACGTCCGCCACCCCGCGACGCACCTTCTGCAGCAACTCCAGCTGCCGCTGATAGGAGTAGTCGAGGGTCTCGCGTGGATCTTCCATCTTGTCCAAGGCCTTGTTGGCCTTGGACTTGAAGATCATCGAAAGTCTCTTCATCACGCTCATGCGCGTCGGCCGTCCCCTTCTTCGGTCGTGCTGTGATCACCCAGTGCAGCGCAGCCGCCTTGGGATTACCCTACGCATAACGCACGAGGGCGTCACTAAGTTGCAGTCCAGGTAGGGTTGAGGACGTGTTGCGACGCCGTTCCCCATCATCTGTGGACGACACCCCCGTCCATGTAGACGATCCTAAGCCCCAGGGCAAGGGTCGCCCCACTCCCAAGCGCCGGGACGCCGAGAGCAGACGGCGCCAGCCGGTCAGCGCGCCGAAGGACCGCAAAGAGGCCTATCGGCAGATGCGGGCCAAGCAGGCCGCCGAGCGTGATCGCGCCCGCCGGGGCATGCTCGCCGGCGACGAGCGCTACCTGCCCGCGCGCGACAAGGGCCCGGCGCGCAAGTTCGCGCGCGACTGGGTCGACTCGCGGCGCCTGCCGAGCCAGTACTTCCTGCCGTTCTCGCTACTGATCCTGCTGACGACCTGGGTGCCGTGGCCTCCCGCCATCCGCGCCCAGGTGCTCACCGTGGTCATGACGATCGGCTGGCCGGTGATGATGGTGGGCGTGGTCTTCACCTCCGTCTACGTCTCGTGGAAGGTCAAGCGCGAGGTGGCGGCGAAGCTGCCGAACGAGCCGGTGCGCGGGGTGGGCTTCTACGCCGCGATGCGCTCCCTGCAGATCCGCAAGCTGCGCTTCCCGCCGCCCACCCTGCTGCCGGGCGGCAAGCCGGTGCCGCCCAAGAAGTAGGCGTCACCCGGCCCGGACCCATCGCAGCACGCCCCGCCTGACCTCGGGCGCCCGGCCGTCGATCTGCCGTCCCCGTTCCAGGGCGTCGGCGATCTCCCGCAGCCGGGCGCGGTAGTCCTGCGCCGTGAGCGCGCCGTCCACGGTGACGGCGCCGCTCACGGGGTCGACCGCCGCGTACTCCGTGCCCGCGCGCCCCTGGTGGACGCTGAACGGGATCATCCGGCCGGTCCACCACGGGTGTCCCTCGGACGCGCAGAGGTGGCGCCAGGCGTCCCGGATCTGGCGGACGCCCAGGCTCGTCCCGCCCGGCGGCCCCGGCCAGGGCGCGCCGTCGTGCCGC
Source organism: Nonomuraea corallina (assembly GCF_027620315.1). Lineage (GTDB taxonomy): Bacteria > Actinomycetota > Actinomycetes > Streptosporangiales > Streptosporangiaceae > Nonomuraea > Nonomuraea corallina. Next base: position 4,644 of record NZ_JAPNNL010000285.1, read on the forward strand.
AGCAGGGAGGCCCGCAGGTCGTCGGGGAAGTCCAGGCCCATCTGGGACTCGGCGACGGCGATCGTGCGGGCCCGGCCCGGCCCTTTCAGCTTCTCGTACGTCCTGGGGGCGTTGGCCCTGAGCCAGCGCTCGACGCGCCGCCACTGGCGGTTCACGGCCCGGACGGCGTGGGGGTCGAGCGGGCGTACCGTGACGGGGCGCGGCGCCGGGTCGCAGCCGGGCGCCTTCGCGACGGCCGTGCCCTGCCCCGGGCCGGGTTCGTCGGCCGCCCCGCCTGAGGGGCGCGGCAAGGGAGTGGCGGCGCCCGTCTGCTCCGTGACGGCGATCAGCGTCCCGTCGCCGGGGGTGTCCGGCGCCGGCGAGTGCCAGTCGGCCTGCAGTCCCGGCTCTGCCGGGCCCGGCGCCGGCCGCGGGTCGCCGATGAAGGCCA
>NZ_JAPNNL010000286.1 GCF_027620315.1 Nonomuraea corallina
GCAGCTGAGCGCCGGGTAATCGGCGTCGTACGACGAGGTGACCTGCTCGCCGCCGATCGTCGCGACTCCCCTCACGGTCACCGCGCCGGCGTCGACCTGCCCGGCCCGGCTGTTGAAGGACTGGTACGCCTGCTTGCCCGGCGCCACGTCGGCCACGGTCTTCGCGCCGAACGGGGTGGTCAGCGTCACCGTCACCGGCACGTCGGAGCCGTTGACGGCCGTGACCGCCACGTACGCCGAGGTGCCGATGCAGCGGGACGAGGCGGAGACCGTCAGGTCGACGGCCGCCGCCCTGGCGAGGCGGAAGTAGTCGAACGTGACCTTCTTCGACGCCGACTGGTCGGTGCCGATCGTGTACACGCCGACCTTGGCGCCGGTGGCCACCGCGCTGTTCAGCACCGGGGCGGACAGTTCCGTCCAGGTCTGGCCGTCGGCGGAGTAGGACCCGGAGTAGGTGTCGCCCTCCTTCTTGAGCCGCAGCCACCAGATGCCGGTGGTGAGGTTGTTCACCTGCGGCTGCGGGCTCTGCACGGTGCCGCCGACCTCGCTGCGCAGCTCGATGCTCCGCGCCGCTGCCGACCCGGCCGCGTTGGTGGTGAGGAAGTCGAGCTTCACGTAGTCGTCGTCGCCGGTGTACACCATGAGGCCGCCCTGCTGGTACCGCTCGTTGAGTGCCGAGGCGTCCACCTTGGTCTCCAGCGTCCAGTCGCCGCTCGGGGCCGGCTGCAGGATGAGGTTCTTCGGGCCGGTGTTGTCGGTCCCGTAGATGTCACCTGTCGTGGTGTCGAGCTCCAGCTTGCCGTCGCTCACGCGCACCGCCGTGGCGTCGGGGCGCACGATCGCGGTCCAGCGGCAGGCGTCGAGCGCGGTGCCGTCGAACTCGTCGTCCGGGTCCGGCCCGGTCGCGCTGTCGTCCGGCGTGATGTGGAACCAGTCGAAGGACGCGTCCACCACCGGGTGGTCGGCCCCCGCCAGCGAGATCAGGCCGATCTTCGGGTCGGTGATCCCGGCGAGCGGCTTGGTCTGCGGCATCGCGGTGAACGTGGTGCCGTCGGCGGAGTAGTGGGCGGTGATGTTCGTTCCGTCGCTGACGAACCGCACGTACACCGTGTCGGGGTAGGCGTCCCCGAGAGTGGCCGTGTTGCTCTGCGCCACCTCGTTGGGGCTGCCGTTCTCCTCCCGGATGAACTGGAAGATGCGCTCGGCGTGGTTCGGACCCGAGGTGGAGCGCGCCTGCAGCACCATCTTGGCGTAGTTGTCGTCGTCGCCGTAGATGATCAGGCCCGCCTGCTGGTACGCGTCCCGCGCGTCCAGCGTGAGCTTGGCGGTGGCGGTCCAGGCGCCCGACGGCGCCGGCTGCACCACGATGTTCGGCGTGTTGCCGCCCGTGCTGTAGATGTCGGTGGTCGAGGTCGGGATCACCAGTTCGCCGTCGGCGACCCTGAGGTCCTGGTTCTCCCTGATGACCGACCAGCGGTCCCGGTCGAGCCGGTCGCCCGGGAAGTCGTCGGAACGGCCGGTGAAGCACACCACGGCCGGCGCGTCCACCTTGACCTGGACCTGCGCGGTGGCCGACGCGCCCTTGTCGTCGGACACGGTCACCACGGCCGTGTAGGTGCCCGGCGCGGTGTAGGTGTGGCTCGCCTCGGCCGTGGTGGGCTCCGGCGCGCCGTTCACGCCGAAGTTCCACTTGTAGGTGATCGGGTCGCCTTCCGGGTCGGTGGCCGTCGCCTCGAAGTCGACCGTCAGCGGGGCGACGCCCGTCACCGGCGTCGCCGTCGCGGTCACGACGGGACGCTGGTTGTCCGTGGCGCCCTTGCCGACGAAGTCGACCCAGTTGACGTTCGCCAGGTAGGCGTCGTTCGCCGCGCTCGCCGGCTTGCGTACGACGAAGTACAGCGGTCCGCTCTCCGTCGGCGCGCCGTTCACGTCGAGCGTGACGTCGGTGAACGTCTGCCAGCCGCCGGTGGGCGTCACCTCGGCCGAGCCGATCAGCGTGCCGGTCTCGGGGTCACCCGCCCTGACCTGGACGGTGCCGCCGGCACCGCCCGAGGAGGCGCGTAACCGGATCGCGGTGAGGTTCGACAGGTTCACCGGGTCGAACGACCACCAGTCGCCGTCCTGGACGAACCCGATGTGCTGATTGCCGCCCTGCGGGTCGCTCGTGGTCTCGGCCTGGACGCCCGCGGTGTCGGTGCCCAGGCCGCCGGCCACCCGGCCGGTCTGCGTGAAGTGCTCGGCCTGCTTGCGCTTGGGCTGCAGGAGGGTCTCGCCCCGCCCGGTCAGGGGCTTCGCGCCGTTGGCCCCCTCGTCGGTGTAGCTGGCCTCGATCACGTAGAAGAGGTTGTCGTACTCGCCGTGGCCGGCCTGCTGGGTCTGCAGGGTGCCCTCACAGCCCGTGTGCTGGTCGAGCGGGTGGCCGTGGCTCTCGTGACCGAGGATCGCCTGGATCCGCACCTTGTCGCAGTCGATCGCGCCGTCCTCGGGGTCGGTGGCGGTCACCTTGAACTTCACCTGGTCGCCGAACTCGAAGAAGGCGCCGTTCGGCGGGACGTCCACGGTGACGGTGGGACGGGTGTTGCCCGCGTTGATCTCGACACTGGCGGTGGCGGTCTTGCCGCCGGGGGTCGTGACGGTCAGGACCACGTTGTAGTCGCCGCCCTCCTCGTAGGTGTAGGAGGGGTCGGGGTCGGTGGAGTCGGTGTCGCCGTCGCCGTCGAGGTCCCACGCGAACGTGAGCGGCTCGCCGTCCGGGTCCCGGCTGCCCTCGCTGGAGAACGTGACGGCCAGCGGCAGCGGCCCGTCGGTCTTGTCCGCCGTGGCGCGGGCGATCGGCGGGCGGGTGCCCTTGATGTAGTCGATCCGGTAGATGCCGGAGTCGGCGTTGTCGCCGCCGAAGCCGGAGCCCCACTCGATCAGGTAGAGCGCGCCGTCAGGGCCGAACTTCATGTCCATCGGCTTCTTGAACGCCAGGGAGCCGAGGATGCGGTTCATCTCCACGAGCTCGGTGCCGCTCTCGTCGAGCTGGAACGACCACACCTGGTCGTTGTTCCACTCGCCGAACACGGCCTTGCCGTCCCAGTACGCCGGCCACTTCACGTCCGACTGCAGGTCCGGGTCCGCGCGGTAGACCGGGCCGCCCATCGGCGCGCCGCCTCTCAGCTCCGGGAAGTTCTGCGGGTCGGCCGCGTAGTGGTACCAGATCGTCGCGGGCACCATCGTGGGCAGGTCGGTGAGGCCGTCGTTGTTCGGGGAGTCGTTGACCGGCGCGGCGCAGTTGAACGGCGCCCCCGACTGCTGAGTGGCGAAATCGTAGTCGATGTACGGGGTGTTGTCGCCGACGCAGTAGGGCCAGCCGTAGTTGCCCGGCTCGGAGACGAGGTTCCACTCGACCGTGTTCTGCGGGCCCCGGGTGGCGCTCGCCGAGCCGGCGTCGGGGCCGTACTCGCCGAGCATGATGTGGCCCGTCTTCGGGTCGAGGCCGATGCGGAACGGATTGCGGAAGCCCATGCCGTAGATCTCCGGCTTGGTCTTCTCCGTGCCCGGCGGGAAGAGGTTGCCGGACGGGATGGTGTAGGTGCCGTCGGGCTCGGGGTGGATCCGCAGCAGCTTGCCGCTCAGGCTGTTGGTGTTGCCCGAGGTGCGCTGGGCGTCCCAGCCGGCGCGACCGGACCGCTCGTCGATCGGCGTGTAGCCGTCGGAGGCGAACGGGTTGGTGTTGTCGCCCGTGCCCAGCCACAGGTCGCCGGTCCTGGGGTCCATCACCATGCCGCCGCCGTGATGGCAGCACTCGGCCCGCTGGACCGGGACGTCGAGGATCCGCGTCTCGCTCGCCAGGTCCAGGGTGTCGCCGGTGACGGTGAACCTGCTCAGCCGGTCGACGTTCGTCCCGGTGGGCGAGTAGTACAGGTACACCCAGTGGTTGGTGGCGAAGCCGGGGTCGAGCGTGAGCCCGAGCAGGCCGCTCTCGTTGGCGGTGAAGACGTTCAGCTTCGCCGCCGTCACCGTGCCGCCGGACGGCTTGATGATCTTGACATCGCCGAGCCGGTCGATGGAGAAGACCCGGCCGTCCTTGGCGACGTCCACCATCATCGGGTTCGAGGTGTTGTCGTCGAGCGTGACCTTCTCGAAGCTGCCGCTCTGCGAGGCCGAGCAGTCGGCCCTGACCGCGCCGGCGGCGGTCTGGATGCCGCCGAGGAGCAGCTTCAGGAAGTTGGGCTCGCTGTAGTTCTCCTTGAGGTGGCCGAGCCCGGTGTACCAGGAACGGCCGCCGTCGTAGTCGTGGCACCAGGTGTTCGGGTGGTCGGCGCCCATCGTGGCGCCGGTGTAGGACTTCTCGTCCATCGACGTCAGCACGTGGACCGTGCCGCGCGGGTTGGCCTGGTAGTCGTACCACTCGTCGGTACGGGTCCAGGTCGCCGGCAGGTCCTTCGTGGACGGGTGCGCCGGATCCTCGACCTTGACCGTGGCCTGCTGGATCGCCGGGTGCGACTTGAAGTACGCCCCGACCAGCTTGCCGTACCAGGCCCAGTCGTAGCCGCTGTCGGCGGCGGCGTGGACGCCGACGAAGCCGCCGCCGTTCTGGATGTAGCGCTGGAAGGCGTCCTTCTGGTCCTGCGTGCCCAGCGGGTCACCGGTCGTGGACATGAAGACCACGGCCTGGTACTGGGCCAGGTTCTGGTCCGTGAACAGCGCGCTGTCCTCGGTGGTGTCGACCGCGAAGTTGTTCTCCTGGCCGAGATTCCGCACGGCCGCGATGCCCTCGGGGATCGAGTCGTGCCGGAAACCTGTCGTCTTCGAGAAGACGAGCACCTTGAACGCGGGCTCGGCCGCCGTGGCGGCCTCGGCGCTCACGGGCGTCGCGAGGACGAAGGGGGCGACGAGGGCCAGGGCCA
>NZ_JAPNNL010000287.1 GCF_027620315.1 Nonomuraea corallina
GGTCGCGTTTGCCGATGTTTGGCACCGGCTTGGACCGGCCGGACGTAGTGACCGCGAATAATGGCGAGCATCCACGAAAGGCGAAATAGGGGGCGAAAGGCGATGAGCGGCCCTCGTGAGGTCCATGACGTGTTGAGCGGGCTGCTGCGGGAAGGCCAGCAGGCCACCCTGGAGGAGCTGCCGCTCCTGGCCTCCCGGCACGCCCCGCGCGTCGGCGTACGGCAGTGCCTGATCTATCTCACCGACCTGCAGCAGACCACGCTGCGGCTGCTCGCCCAGCACGACGGGCCGGCCGGTCACGCGGGCGCGCCGGACGACGTCGCCGAGGACAAGCCGCCCGACGAGCTGCGCATCGACGCCACCTTCGCCGGCCGCGCCTTCCAGGAGGTGCGCATCCTGCGCAAGCCCGCCGAGAGCGGCATGGAGTGCTGGTGGGTGCCGCTGTGCAACGGCGCCGAGCGGCTGGGCGTGCTGCGCGTCCTGGTGGAGGCGCCGGACAGCGCGGCGGAGGACGACGTGGTCGCCCTGGCCGGGCTGCTGGCGCTCCTGGTCGCCGGCAAGCGCTCCTTCAGCGACTCCTTCACCCACCTGGTGCGCTCGCGGCGGATGAACGTCGCCGCCGAGATGCTCTGGCACCTGCTGCCGCCGCTCACGTTCTCCAATGCCGAGGTGACGATCGCCGGCGTGCTGGAACCGGCCTACGAGGTCGGCGGCGACGCCTTCGACTACGCGCTCGGCGACGGCGACGTCCACCTGGCCATCTTCGACGCGATGGGCCACGACGTGGCCGCCGGGCTGACCGCCAACCTGGTCATGGCCGCCAGCCGCAACCTGCGCCGCCAGGGCGCCGACCTGGCCGAGGCGAGCGAGGCGATCGAGAACCTGATGCTGCGCGAGTTCGGGGAGACGGCCCGGTTCGTCACGGCCGTCATGGCCGACTTCGACCTGCGCACCGGCATCCTGTCGTGGGTGAACCGCGGCCACCACCCGCCGGTGCTCATCAGGGGCGGCCGCTGGATCACCACGCTGGAGTGCCCGCCGACGCCGCCGCTCGGGCTCGGCCTGGAACTCCCGGTGGACATCTGCCACGAACAGCTCGAACCGGGCGACCGGCTGCTCCTCTACACCGACGGCATCATCGAGGCGGGCCGCCCCCGCGGCGAGGAGTTCGGGATCGTACGGTTCGTCGACTTCATCGTCCGTCACTCCTGCGCCGACCTGCCGGTGCCCGAGACGCTGCGCCGGCTCATCAAGGACGTCATGGACCACCATGACGGCTGTCTCCAGGACGACGCGACGGTGCTCCTGACCGAATGGCACGGCCGCGCCGTCTGAATCCCGCCCTCACCGCAGGTCACCGGTGTGAACGGCGTGCCCGGGGGCAGCGGTGCGGGGATGAGGTTGCACGAGGTGTCGTCCTGGCGGGAGCTGGACGACGCGATCTGCGAGGCCAGCAGGCCGCGCGGAACCGGCCACGCGCATTCGCCGCTGGTCTTCCGCGGGCTGGCCCGCAGCACGTACTCGCACGTGTCGAGCCTGTCGCGGCTGCGCGGCGACTACGCCGCGCTGGAGCCGCACCTGGTGCGCAACTTCCGCAAGTACGCCTGCCGCGCCACGCCGGGGGAGACCGTGTGGGACTGGCTGGCGCTCGGCCGGCACCACGGGCTGCCCACCCGGCTGCTGGACTGGACGTTCTCGCCGCTGGTGGCGCTGCACTTCGCGACCGCGTCCTGGCCGGAGGACGACGGGGCGCTGCTGGCCGTCGACTGCGAGCGGGCGCACCGGCTGCTGCCCGGCCCGCTCCGCGCCGAGCTGGACCGGGAGGGTGCGCTGGTGTTCAGCACCGAGATGCTCGCGCGGGCGGCCCACGACCTGGAGGAGTTCGGCCGGCTGGGCGGGGACCGGCCGTTCCTGGCGTTCTTCGAGCCGCCGTCGCTGGACGAGCGGGTGGTGAACCAGTCGTCGGTGCTGTCGGCGACCTCGTCCCCCGCCTACCAGGTGCAGGAGTGGCTGGCCGCGCATCCGGAGCTGTGGCGGGGCTGGCTGGTCCCGGCCCGGATCAAGTCGGAGATCAGGGAACGGCTGGACCAGGCCGGCATCACCGAGCGGGTGCTGCTGCCAGGGCTGGACGGGCTGGCGGCCTGGCTGCGCCGCTACTACACGCCGGGAGAGGTCGACCGCGGCGCCGGGGAGGACGACGGCAGCACGATGGCCGGCGGCTCCGGGCGGCAGGAGGAGGGCTGGATGGGCGCGTAGGGCCCGGCCGCCCTGGCGGCCTCCGCGATCAGCGTGGCCGTCATGCCGCCGTGCTGGAGCGGGAACGTGTGCGCGCCCGGCGCCGTCACCGACCGGCCGGCGGGGGCGGTGATGGCCAGGCCGTCGGCCCACGCCTTCGGGCACATGCGGTCGCGGGCGCCCCGGACGACCAGCACCGGGCAGGAGATCTTGCCGATCAGGTATTCCGGCGCGTCGGCCTGCGCCGTGCGGACGCACCGCAACACCGCGGCCGGTCCGCCGCGCAGGAGGTATGGGAGCGTGGCGGGCAGCACGCCGGGCGGCTCGCGTACGACGGTGCGCAGGAAGGGCAGCACCAGCCGCGGCAGCGTCCGCTGGCGCGGCGGGAACGTCGGCCCGAGCAGCACGAGCGCCCGCACCCGCTCAGGGTGCGCGGCGGCGGCCCGCAGCGCGGCCTGGGCGCCGCTGGAGTGGCCGGCGAGGATCACGGGACCCTCGGGCACCGTCTCCAGCCAGGCGCCCAGCACGGCGGCGATGGCGGGCACCTCGGCCGGGCACGGCCGCGGGGGCCGGTGCCCGAACCCCGGCACGTCCAGCAGGAACGCGCGCGCCCACGAGGCGCAGCCGGCCAGCGTGTCCTTCATGTAGCCGACCGCGCCCAGGCCGGGCAGCAGCACGACCGTCTCGCCGCCGTGCCCCGCCTCCAGGCTGCGCACCCGGCGGCCGCCGGCGACGTCCCAGCGCTCACGCACCCGCAATCCGCTCACGAGCGACGCCCTACCTTTGTGCGAGGTGCTCAAACCCGGCGATGTTTCTCCGTCACACCGGTGCGCATTCCCCGGTGAAATGGTCCTGATAATGACAGGGAAATAAACCTCTCCACTTCTCCCGCATTCTTACATCCTCTGTTGAAACCAGGACGCGCCGGTGTCATGAAGTCCGCCCCGGCCGGGCCGGGCGGGGGTTCCGGTCCCGGGATAACGCGGTCACTCACCTGGTCACGGTGGTTACGGCCGATATCTGGCGAATGTCGGCGTGTCTTGACAGGTCCCTATTCTGGTCACCCAGGAGAGGCGTGTGATCACGCGTGAGGCGGCCTCCCGGCCCTCCTCCGTCGTGGCGGACGGGCGCCGCTCTGACGAAAAACCGCACCGGCCGGGAATTCTTGTCACGAGCCGATCGGTCAGAAGGGCGCGGTGCCCGCCGGACGTGCCGGGGCGGGCGGGCGGAGGCGTGCCCGCGACCAGATAGCGGGACGACCACCACTAGAACACCCCTGAATGGTATAAGTCAGACATAAACCCCAGAAGTTCTGGGATTCGGTTCGCCGCATCGGGGTTTCGGTCACATTCGGTCGTGAGGCACGCCTCTATCATCCCCCGACCGTCTCGGCAAGAGTTCTCCGGGCCTCATTTGTGTCGCGCTGACGGAAGATGCCGCGGGAATAGCGGCGTTGACGCGGCCAACCCAACCTGGATATAAGAGTTCTTGCCGCGCCACCGCGCTGCATCGCACGAAATGAAGTGACGCTTGGTAGTAATTCCTGATTTGTTCAGTTTGTACTGTGGTATTTGTCGAGGAGCGCCGTAACATGGCGATTGACGGCCTGTGCGTTGAGCGACGAATCCGCCACCCTTCGACAACCTTCACGGCTCGCCGGGGAGGTGCTGGACCATCACCGGCCTGACGGCGGCGCAACCCGCTTCCCACACCCTGGACTCTCCCATCGCCCGCACCCTGTTCTGCCTGCCCTACGCCGGAGGAGGGGCGAGCTCCTACCGCGGCCTGCTGCGCGAGCTCGACGGCCTCACGGTGACCCCCATCCAGCTCCCCGGCCGCGAGAACCGCATCACCGAGCCGCCCGCCTTCACCATCGGCGAGATCGCCGACGAGATCGAGCCCGCGACCGGCGAACCGTACGCGCTGTACGGGCACAGCATGGGCGCGCGGCTCGCCTTCGAAGTGGCGCGCGAGCTGCGCCGGCGCGGCCTGCCGCCGCCCGCGCGGCTGTACGTGGGCGGCGGGCACCCGCCGCATCGCAAGGTTCCCCTCGCCGCCACCGCGGACCTGCCGGACGAGACGTTCATCGACCAGCTCGTCCGCCGCGCCGGCGCGCTGCCGGAGCTCAAGCACGAACCCGAGCTGCGCGAGCTGCTGCTTCCGGTGCTGCGCGCCGACTTCGCCTGGATCAAGCGCTACCGGTACGAGCCCGAACCGCCCCTCGACACCCCGATCGTCGCCTTCACCGGCCTGGACGACGGCGAGGTGGCCGTCCCGGACCTGCTCGGCTGGGCCCGCCACACCACGGCCGGCTTCCGCCTGCGCACCCTGGTGGGCGGCCACCTGTTCGTCAAGGACCGGCCGGCCGACGTGGCGGCCCTCATCGCCGCCGACGTCGCCGGAACCCACCCCCTCCCGGCCTCCGACGAGATCCACCTCTGGCTGTCCACCCCGCCCACGGACGCCGAGGACCCGGAGGCGGCGCGGGTGCTGTCCGCCTACGGGGACGACCCGGACGGCGGGCTCATCGCGGTGAGCCACGGGGCCGGCGACCTCGCC
>NZ_JAPNNL010000288.1 GCF_027620315.1 Nonomuraea corallina
GACGGCGGGACGGCGGTCAGAGGAGCCGGGCCAGGCGGCGCAGTGACAGCCGGGCCGCCGCGTTGACCACCGGCCGGGCCAGCGGCCACAGCAGCCACCCCACCGGCCCCAGCGGCGGGCGCAGCCGCTCGGCCCAGATCACCCGGCTGCCGCCCGCGCACTCCTGCACCCGGATCACCCCGTCGCCGCGCACCACCCGGCCCACGTGCCGCATCACCACCAGGTGCGGCGGCTCCCAGCGGCTGATCGTCATCACGTCGAGGAACCCCAGCGGCCACACCCCGGTGTAGGCCTCCACCCGCTCGCCGACCTGCCGCGCCGAGGTCAGCACCATCCACTCGCGGTGCCGCGGCCAGTCGGTCACCAGCGCGAACACCCGCTCCGGCGGCGCCGGCACCCGCACCTGCGCCGCCGCGTACACGTGACCCGTCACCTCGCCGGCCTCCTCTCGCCAAGCCTGCCCCCGTGGACGCCCCCGTGGACGCCCCCGGGTCTTCCCCGCCTGCCCGCCCCGAACCGCTAACCCAGCCAGCGGCCCTCGCGCATGAGCACCCGGCCCGCCAGCTCGTCCTCCTCCCTCCACGCCCGCACCCAGACCGGCCGGATCCGGAAGTACAGGTACGGAGAGGAGAGCGAGCGCGGGTCGAAGCCGGTCTTGACGGCGAACGCGTCACCCGTCGCCTCCGGCAGGTCCCGCGGCCGCAGCGCCTGGGCCGTGCCCTGGATGAGCACCACGTCGCGCGTCAGCCCCACCCCGACGCGGACCCGGTCGTCGGCCAGCAGGTTGCGCGCCGTCGGCGCCGCCTCCGCCGTGGAGATCAGCAGCGTCTCCTCCTCCCACAGGAACGACAGCGGCACCATGCACGGCCCCGCGCCGTCCGGCCCGGCCGTGGCCACCCAGGCGTCCACGTCGTTCTCCAGCCGGGCCAGGGTGTCCTTCTTGCGTTCGGCGAACGTACGGGTCATCCAAAGACGCCTTTCTCCTACCGGGGTGCGGACGGTCCGCAGGTGGCATGTCTACCACCGCGCGGGGACGCCGGGCGGTCAGGCGCCGAGCAGCCGCCGCAGCCAGCTCACCCGCGCCCGCTTGGCGGCCACCGACAGCGCCGCGTCCGGCACCAGCAGGTCGAAGCTGTGGAACCCGCCCGGCCACACGTGCAGCTCCGCCTGCCCGCCCGCCTGCCAGATGCGCGAGGCGTAGGCGACGTCCTCGTCGCGGAAGGTCTCCGCCGACCCGACGTCGATGAACGCCGGCGGCAGCCCCGACAGGTCCTCGGCCCGCGCCGGGGCCGCGTACGGCGACACCCCCGGCCCGCCGCGCGCCTCGCCCAGCAGCGCCGACCATCCGGTCTCGTTCGCGGTGCGGTCCCACACCCCCAGCCCGGCCATCTGGGCTGACGACGGGGTGGCGTCACGGTCGTCCAGCATCGGGCACATCAGCAGCTGCCCGGCCAGCGCCGGCCCGCCGCGGTCGCGGGCCATCAGCGCCAGCGCCGCCGCCAGGCCGCCGCCCGCGCTCAGCCCCGCCACCACCAGCCGGTCCGGGGCGGCGCCCAGGCCGGCGGCGTTCCCGGCGGTCCAGGTCAGCCCCGCGTAGCAGTCCTCGACCGGGATCGGATGCGGATGCTCGGGCGCCAGCCGGTACTCCACCGACACGACCACCAGCCGCAGCTCCTGCGCCCAGTCGAGCACCTCCGGCAGGCCCATCCGGTTGTCGCCGATGACCATGCCGCCGCCGTGGGCGTAGAAGACCGTCCCGGCCGGGCCCGGCGCGCCGGACGGCCGGCACACCAGCAGCGGGACGTCGCCCGCCGGCCCGGGCACCGACAGCTCCTCCAGCTCGAAGGCGCCGTCGCGGCTGAGCTCCTCGTTCGTGGCCGGCTCCATGCCCGGGACCGGCTGCCGCAGCCGGGGGATCATGTCAGGGGTGATCGACGGGGGCAGGATCTCGGTCAGGACGTCCAGCACCGGCCCCAGCTCGGGATCGAACGGGGGCGGCGCAGGCCGTGAGGCGTCGGTGCTCACATGAACCTCCTCAGAGTGGTCAGGCCTATCGTGCGCCACCGAGGCCAGCAGGGCGAGAGGCCAACCCGGGGCGGTCCGTTCCCGCCTTCTACCGGCTCACGTAGGCGCGCAGGTGGCGGGCCGTCAGCGAGTCGCCCGAGGCCACCAGCTCGGCCGGCGTGCCGGCGAACACCACCTGGCCGCCGTCGTGACCCGCGCCCGGTCCCAGGTCCACGATCCAGTCGGCGTGCGCCATCACCGCCTGGTGATGCTCGATCACGATCACCGTGTTGCCGTCGTCGACCAGCCGGTCCAGCAGGCCCAGCAGATGGTCGACGTCGGCCAGGTGCAGGCCCGTGGTCGGCTCGTCCAGGACGTAGGTGGTGCCGTTCCTGGCCATGTGCACCGCCAGCTTCAGGCGCTGACGCTCGCCGCCCGACAGCGTGGTGAGCGGCTGCCCCAGCCCCAGATAGCCCAGCCCGACCGCCGACAGCCGTTCCAGGATCACCCGGGCCGCCCGCTCGGTGAAGAACTCCGACGCCTCGGCCACCGGCATCTGCAGCACCTCGCTGATGTTCCTGCCGCGCAGCGTGTAGGCCAGCACCTGCGGCGTGAACCGCCTGCCCTCGCAGTCCTCGCACACCGTCGCCACCCCGGCCATCATCGCCAGGTCGGTGTAGATCAGGCCGATGCCCTTGCAGGCCGGGCAGGCGCCCTCGGAGTTGGCCGAGAACAGGGCCGGCTTGACCCCGTTCGCCTTCGCGAACGCCGCCCGGATCGGGTCGAGCAGGCCCGTGTACGTGGCCGGGTTGCTCCGCCGTGACCCGCGGATCGGCGTCTGGTCGGCCACCACCACGCCCTCGCGGCCGGCGACGTAGCCGTGGATGAGCGAGCTCTTGCCCGACCCGGCCACCCCGGTGACCACGGTCAGCACCCCGAGCGGCAGGTCGGCGTCGACGTCGCGCAGGTTGTGCAGCGTGGCGCCGCGGATCGGCAGCCAGCCGGACGGCCGGCGCGGCGTGTCCCGCAGCGTGACGCGGTGGTCCAGATAGCGGCCGGTGAGCGTGCCGGAGTCGCGCAGCCCTTTGAGGTCACCGGCGTAGCACAGCCTGCCGCCCTGCGCGCCGGCGCCCGGCCCCAGGTCGGCCACGAAGTCGGCGATGGCGATCATCTCCGGCTTGTGCTCCACGACCAGCACGGTGTTGCCCTTGTCGCGCAGCTTGATCAGCAGCTCGTTCATCCGCTGGATGTCGTGCGGGTGCAGCCCTGCGGTCGGCTCGTCGAAGACGTACGTGGCATCGCTGAGGCTGGAGTGCAGGTGGCGCACCATCTTGACCCGCTGGGCCTCGCCGCCCGACAGGGTGCCCGACTCGCGGTCCAGGCTCAGGTAGCCCAGCCCGATCTCCACCAGCCCGTCGAGCGTGGCGCGCAGGTTGTCCAGCGCCGGGCCGACGGACGGGTCCGCGATGCCGCCCAGGAAGGCGGCCAGGTCGTTGATCTGCATGGCCGAGCACTCGGCGATGTTCAGCCCGTCGATCCGCGCCGACCGGGCCGCCTCGTTGAGCCGGGTGCCGTCGCACGCCGCGCAGCGCACCAGCTTGACCGCCCGGTCGGCGAACGCGCGCGTCTGCCCCTTCATCGACTCGCGGTCCTTGCCCAGGTACTGCCTGCGCACCCGCACCGCGAGGCCCTCGTAGGTGAGGGTGCTCGTGCCGATCTTCAGCTTCGTGGCCGGCTTGTGCAGGAAGTCCTCCCACTGCCGCGGGGTGAAGTCCTTCAGCTTGACCGCCGGGTCGTACAGTCCCGAGTTGGCCATCAGCTGCCAGAGCCAGGAGTCCACCGGGAAGCCCGGCGCCTTGATCGCGCCCTCGTTCAGCGACAGGTTCCGGTCCACCAGTTCGTCCACGTCGATGTCGGTGATCTGACCCAGCCCCTCGCAGTCGGGGCACATGCCCTGCGGGGTGTTGAAGCTGAAGGCGTAGGCGGGGCCGACGTGCGGGGTGCCGATCCGGCTGAACACCAGCCGCAGCATCGTGTACGCGTCGGTCGCGGTGCCGACCGTCGAACGGGCGTTGGCCCCCATCCGCTCCTGGTCGACGATGATCGCGGCGCTCAGGTTGTGCAGCGCGTCCACGTCCGGGCGGTTCAGCGGCGGCATGAACCCCTGGATGAACGCCGTGTACGTCTCGTTGATCAGGCGCCGCGACTCCGCGGCGATGGTGTCGAAGACCAGCGACGACTTGCCGGAGCCGGACACCCCGGTGAACACGCTTAACCGGCGCTTGGGGATGTCGAGGGAGATTCCGGCCAGGTTGTTCTCCCGGGCGCCGCGCACCTGGATGTGGTCGTGGCCGTCAGCGGCGCGGTGATCACTCGTACGAAGATCGTCGGCGATAGTCATGGCATCAAGTGTGTCATTGAACTATCCGGCGTAAGGTTGGGCGGCATTTTCCTGGGTTGGGTGCCGCTAACCTTAAAGTCGGACGTAGCCTCTGAGGTGGAAGGCGGCTCCCGGGTGCGACCGATCGACCTGGCCCGGCTCGCGGGCCTGTCCACGCAGCAGATCCGCCACTACGCCGACTCCGGCATCCTGCCGCCCACCCCGCGCACCCCGGCCGGCTACCGCCGTTTCGACGCCCGGCACCGGCTGGCGCTGCTCACCTACCGGGCGCTGGCCGCCGGCCACGGCTGGCACGCCGCCCGCGTGATCATGCAGGCCGTGCACGCCGGTGACGTGCCCCGCGCGCTCGCCCTCGTCGACGCCGGCCACGCCG
>NZ_JAPNNL010000289.1 GCF_027620315.1 Nonomuraea corallina
CTCGGCCGGCCCGCGGCGGCGAACCGGCTCGCCATCGCCGCCTGTCCTGACGACAGCAGCGAGCACGCCCACCGATCGCGGCGCAGCAGCACCTCGCTGAGGTAGCCCCGGCTGCCCAGGCTCACGAGCACCAGCGGCGGGTCGAGCGACACCGACATCAGCGCCGAGATGGTGACGCCCAGGTCGTCGCGGTCGTCGCGCACGGTGACGACCGACACGCCCGCGGCGAGCTGCCCCATCGCGTCGGTGAACGCGCTCACCGCCGGGCCCCCCGGAAGCCGGGGAGCCCGGCGGGCGGGCGCGTCAGCCCAGGCCGTTCGACGTCAGCCATTCCTTGGCCACCGTGGCGGGCTCGTCCTTGTTGACGGAGATCTTCTGCATCATCTCCAGCAGCGAGTCCGTCGTCAGCTTGGCGGACACGCCGTTGAGCGTGGTCCGGACCGTGTCGTCCGCCTTGGCCTTGTTGACCAGCGGGGTGACGTTCTGCGCCGGGAAGATGTTCTTGGTGTCCTCCAGCGGCGTCAGCTCGTTGACGGTCATCTTCGGGTCGGTGCTGAAGACGTTGCCCACCTGGATGGAGCCGTCCTTGATGGCGTCGGCCGTCGTGGGCCCGGTGGGCTTCCACTCCTTGAACTCGATCCCGTACACGTCCTTGAAGCGCTGCTCCCAGCGGTCCTTGAACTCCGGCGGGCCGCCCACCACCCAGTCCTTGGAGACCTTGGCCAGGTCGTCCATGGTGGAGACCTCGGCGGCGGACTTCTTGGTGACCGAGAGGGTGTCCTTGTCCTCTGCGGGCGAGGAGTCGAGCACCTCCAGCTCCGGCGGCAGCTTCTCCTTCAGCGCCGCGTTGATCTCCTCGGCGGTGGCGGCCGTGGTCTCCTTGTCGACGTAGGCGAGCAGGTTGCCGTTGTACTCGGGAACGACCGACAGCCCGCCGCTCTTCACCTGGTCGTAGACGACCTCGCGGCTGCCGATCCTGGGCTTCTCCTCGACCTGGACGCCCTTGGCCTCCAGCGCCTGGGCGTAGATCGAGGCGAGCAGCACGCTCTCGTCGAAGTCGAACGACCCGATCACGACCGTACCCCCGCCGGAAGCCGTACCGCCCGGCGTCGCGGCCGTGGTCTGCAGCGGGTTGTCACCACCGCCGCCGCCACAGCCGGCCAGCGCGAGCGCCGCGGTCAGGAGCACCGCCGCGGTGCCGAACATGCGTCTCATCAGTTGTTTCCCCTTCTAGCGGGAGGTTGCACCACTGTCACGTACCTTCAGCCGCCGGCTCACCCCCGGAGAGACGGTCACCCTCTGCACGAGGGTGAAGCCGATCTGCACCACGAGCGCGAACAGCACAATCAACACAGAACCCCCGAACACGCTCGCGTAGTCCTGTGTCGCGAAACCGTCGATGACGAACCGGCCGAGCCCGCCGAGTCCGGTGTAGGCCGCGACCGTGGTGGTCGCGACCACCTGAATGGCCGAGAGCCGGAGCCCCAGCAGGATCAGCGGCAGCGCCACCGGCACCAGCACCTGCCCCAGCACCTGCCCGCCACGCAGCCCCATCCCGTACGCGGCGTCGCGCAGCTCGGGGTCGACCCCCCTGATCCCCTCGAAGGTGTTGACCAGGATCGGCGGCACGGCCAGCAGCACCAGCGGGATGATCACCGGCCAGATCGACGCGGTGCCCAGCAGCAGCACGAACAGCACCAGCGCGCCCAGCGTGGGGATCGCCCGGGCCAGGTTGGCCGAGACCACCACGACCAGGTGACCCCGGCCCGTGTGGCCGATCAGCAGGCCGAGCGGCACCGCGACCAGCATGGCCAGGAAGAGCGCCAGCGCCGAGAACTCCAGGTGCTCCAGCAGCCGCACCGGGATCCCGTACGGCCCGGACCAGCGCTCAGGGGCGCCGAAGAAGTCGATCAGCCAGTTCACGTCGCCCTCCTCGCCCGTTCCCAGGGGGTGAGCAGCCGTTGCGCGAGCACCAGCAGCCCGTCGGCGACCAGCGCCAGCAGCACGATGAGCCCGATGCCGACCACGACCGGCGGCAGGAACGGGTTCTGGTACGCGCGGGTGAACAGCATGCCGAGCCCGCCCTGCCCGATCAGCGCGCCCACGCTGACCAGGCTGATGCTGGAGACGGCCACCACCCGCAGCCCGGCGATCACGACCGGCGCGGCGATCGGCAGCTCCACCCGGACCAGCCGGCGCAGCGGCGTGAAGCCCATGGCCACGGCCGACTGGCGGACGTGGTCGGGCACCGCGCCGATGCCGTCGACCACGGCGGGGATGAGCACGGCCATCGCGTAGAAGGTCAGCGGGATGATCACGGTGACGGGTGAGAGCCCGGTGGCCGAGATCAACATCATGAACAGCGGCAGCGACGGCAGCGCGTAGAGCACGTTGAACAGGGCCGAGGTGGGCTGGTAGAGCAGCCGCCACCGGATGCAGGCCAGCCCGAGCGGCAGGGCCAGCGCCAGCCCGGCGACGACGGGCACCAGCGACATCAGGAGGTGGTCGCCGAGCAGGTCCTTGATGCTGCCGGCGCGCCCGGTGTCCCAGTTGCGGGCGATCCACTCCCACAGGGAAGGGGGGCCGTCACCCATCGGCGGCCTCCGTCAGCGCCTCGTCGAGCGCCTGCCGGGTGGCCACGCCGACGACCTTGCCGTGCTCGTCCACCGCCACCGCGTGGCCGGACGGCGACAGCAGGGCCGCGTCCAGCGCCGCGCGCATCGAGTCGCGGCCGTGGCGGTAGGTGCCCGCGGGCTCCGGCTCCCCCGGCCTGCCGCGCGCCAGCCAGCCGACCGGCCGCCCGTCGGAGCCGACCGCGAGCAGCCACGGCTCGTCGCCGTGCCCTTCCCCTCCCTCCGCGACGGTCAGGTCGGTACGCAGCCGCAGCCGGTCGGTGGAGATGAACTGCAGGCGGCGGATGCCCCGGTCACGGCCGAGGAACTCGCGCACGAAGTCGTCGGCCGGCTCGGCCAGCAGCGTCTTGGGGTCGGCGAGCTGCGCCAGCGTGCCGCCCACCCGCAGCACCGCCACCTGGTCGCCCAGCTTGATCGCCTCGTCGATGTCGTGGGTGACGAACACGATGGTCTTGTTCAGCTCGGCCTGGAGCCTGATCAGCTCGTCCTGCAGGCTGGTGCGGACCACCGGGTCGACCGCGCTGAACGGCTCGTCCATGAGCAGCACGGGCGGGTCGGCGGCCAGCGCCCTGGCCACCCCGACCCGCTGCTGCTGCCCGCCGGACAGCTGGAACGGGTAGCGCTCGGCCAGCCCGGGATCGAGCCCGACGCGCTCCAGCAGCTCCATCGCCCGGCCGCGGGCCCGCTTGCGGTCCCAGCCCAGCAGGTACGGGACGGTGGCGATGTTGTCGACCACCTTGCGGTGCGGGAACAGGCCCGCCTGCTGGATCACGTACCCGATGCCGCGGCGCAGCACGGGAGGGTCGACGCTCTGCACAGGAGTGCCGTCGAGCAGGATCCGGCCCTCGCTGGGGTCGATCATCCGGTTGATCATCCGGAGCGACGTCGTCTTGCCGCATCCCGACGGCCCGACGAGCACGGTGATCTCCCCCGTGCGCGCCTCAAGGCTCAGCGCGTCCACCGCGACCGTTCCGTCCGGATAGCGCTTGGTGACAGCGTCGAAAGTGATCACGCGCGACCTCCCGCATCGAGCAGGGCCGCGACCCCCTGCCACGACCGCCACATGATCTCTCGAACCCACAGACTACGGCGATCCATCCCGATCCGGGACATCAGGTCCGAACTGAACCGCTTCACTGACCTGCGATTCCCCAGGAATTCGCCGCCCGGTAGTGCGCTTCACTTGCGATTGTTGGCATGATTGCCTCCACACTCTCCAGACTCACCGGCGCACCCCCTTCCCCAGCGTCCGCCTTGCCAGCAAGAGGAACCGGTCACCGTGACACACCCGCTCACCGGTCAGCGCTCCCGTCGCGAGCAGATCGCCGAGCTCTACGACAGTCACGCCGCCGGGCTGTTCGTCTACTGTGCCGATCAGCTCGGCGACCCCGGCTCGACCGCCGACGTCCTGGTGTCCGTCCTCACCAGCGCGCCGGAGGACCCCCCGCGAGCCGCCCTGTACGCGTTCGCCCGCCGGGAGATCCACCGGCGCGACGTGGTCTACGCGCCGCCGGTGGTCGACCCGCTGGTGGACCCCGCCTCCGCGCTGGTCGAGCGGATCCTGCGCGAGCTGCGGCCGCAGCAGCGCGAGGTGCTCGTGCTCAGCCACGTCTGCGGGCTCGGCCTCGACGAGCTGGCCTGGGTGCTCGACGTGGCGCCCGACACGGCCGAGGAGCTGGCGCTCAGCGCGGCCCACCGGTTCCGGCAGATCCTCACCATGGCGCTGGCCGCGACCGAGGGACACGTCTCCAAGCCGGTGGCCGACGTCTACGGCGCGCTGTCGGTCGCGCCGCTGCGCGACGTGCTCGGCCGCCTGCCGTGGCCGGAGCCGCCGGGGACGCTCCGCATCAACCTGGCGGGCTCCCACACCGCCGATCCGGCGCCGCTGTTCGTCAAGCCGCGCTGGCCCGTGCCGCCGGCCTGGCCGCAGCCGCTCGGCGAGGCCGACCCGGCGAGCACGACCGGCCTGTTCCCCCGCGACCTGCTCGCCCCGCCGCCTGCGTCCCGCGTCCCCGAGCACGACGCGACCACGGCGCCGATGCCCAAGTACCGCGAGTCCGTCCCGGAGGGCCCCGCCCGGCCCTTCACCGGCGCACGCCCGGGCCCGTCGTCCCTGGCGCCCTTCGACAACCCGGCCTCCCT
>NZ_JAPNNL010000029.1 GCF_027620315.1 Nonomuraea corallina
TGCTGATGCCGCCCTACCTGGCCATGGGCACGGCCGAGGGGTTCGTCGCGTACGTGCGGGCGATCGCGGCGATCCTGCCGGTGATCGTCTACCAGCGCGGCCCGGTGGTGCTCGACCCGGACCGGGTCGTCGAACTGGCCCGGGTGCCGGGCGTGGTCGGGCTGAAGGACGGCCTGGGCGACATCGACCTCATCCAGCGCTCGGTGCTGGCGGTGCGCAGGGAGGTGGGCGACGGTTTCACGTTCTTCAACGGCCTGCCGACGGCCGAGCTGACCATGGGCGCCTACCGGGGGATCGGCGTCGAGCTGTACTCCTCGGCGGTCTTCGCCTTCGCGCCCGAGATCGCGAACGCGTACCTCAACGGCGACCACCGGCTGCTGACCGAGTTCTACGAGCCGCTGGTGCGGCTGCGCTCGAAGGTCCCCGGGTACGCGGTCGCGCTGGTCAAGGCCGGGGTCCGGCTGGGCGGCCTGGACGTGGGGCCGGTCCGGCCGCCGCTGGTCGACGCCGCGCCCGAGGACGTGGCCGAGCTCGAAGCGTTGATCAAGCACGGGCGTGCGCTGATCGGCACGCCATGATCCGCGATCTGACCGTCACACCGCGCACGGTCGCGCTGCGCCGCCCGTGGGGGCCCGACGTGCCCGCCAACCACGTCCTGGTCGTCGAGGTCGCGCTCGCCGACGGCCGGGTGGGCACCGGGTTCTCCTGGACGCCGCAGATCGGCGCGCACGCGGTGGGTGCGCTGCTGGAGCACGACGTCCGCGACGCGCTGATCGGCCTGGACCCGCATCCCGAGGTCGTGTGGGACCGGCTCTGGCGGCACCTGCGCGAGGCAGGGCCCGGCGGGATCACCACGATCGCGCTGGCCGGCGTCGACCTGGCGCTGTGGGACCTGCGCTGCGGCGAGCGCGGCCTGGTCGACGTGCTGGGCCGCCGCAGGGACTCCGTCCCGGTGTACGGAAGCGGGGTCAACCTGCACTACCCCCTGGACGAACTGGTGGCGCAGGCCGGCCGGTGGAAGGCCGCCGGTCTGCCCGGGGTGAAGATCAAGGTGGGCCGGCCCGACCTGCGCGAGGACGTGGCCCGGGTGGCCGCCGTCCGCGAGGTGATCGGCCCGGACACGCTGCTGATGGTGGACGCCAACCAGCGCTGGGACCTGCACCGGGCCCGGCGCGCCGCCGAGGCGCTCGCCCCGTACGGGCTGCACTGGCTGGAGGAGCCGCTGCCGGCCGACGACGTGGCGGCCCACGTGGAGCTGCGCCGGTCGGTGGACGTGCCGATCGCGGTCGGCGAGAACGTCTACACCGTCTACGGCTTCCGCGACCTGCTGGTGGCCGGCGCCTGCGACGTCGTGCAGCCGAACGTGGTCAGGGTCGGCGGCATCACCCCGTTCCTGCGGATCGCGGAGCTGGCCCGCGCCTTCGACGTGCCGGTCCACCCGCACCTGCTGCCGGACCTGTCGGGGCAGCTGGCGCTGACGCTGCCGCTGCCGTCCATGGCCGAGGACGTCGAGGACGCCTCGTTCGCCGCTCTGGGGCTGCTCGCCGAGCCGCACCCTGTCCGGATGGACGGCGCGGAGCTGCGCGCCGGCGAACACCGGGGCCTCGGCCTGCGCTGGAGGTGACATGCGTGTCGTGCTGGCCGGAGCCCAGGGCTTCGGCGCCCACTATCTCGACCGGCTGCGCCGGCTGACCGGGCTGGTCGAGCTGGCCGGGGTCTGCGACGTGCGGCCGGTCCCGCCGGAGAGCCTGCACGGGCTCGGCTCCCCGGAGATCTCGGCCGACCTGCCCGGACTGATCGCCAGGACCGGCGCCGAGATCGCGATCCTGGCCACGCCCATCCCGACCCACGCCGAGCTGGCGCTGGCCGCGCTGGAGGCGGGGGCGCACGTGCTGGTGGAGAAGCCGACGGCGGCCACGCTGGCGGACTTCTACCGGATGGAGCGGGCCGCCGCCAAGGCGGGGCTGGCCTGTCAGGTCGGCTTCCAGAGCCTCGGCTCGGCGGCGGTGCCCGCGGTGCGCGAACTGATCGCGAGCGGCGCGATCGGCCGCGTCACCGGCATCGGCGTGGGCGGCTCGTGGCCGCGCCCGGCCGCGTACTTCACCCGCAGCCCGTGGGCGGGCCGGCGGGTGCTCGACGGGGTGGACGTGGTCGACGGCGCGCTGACGAACCCGTTCGCGCACGCGCTGGCCACCGCGCTGGCCGTGGCCGGGGCCGACGAGCGCGGCGCCATCGCCTCCGTGGAGACCGAGCTGTTCCACGCCAACCGGATCGAGTCCGACGACACCTCCGCCGTCCGGGTCACGCTCGCCGACGGCACTCCGCTGGTGGCCGCGGTCACGCTCTGCGCGGCCGAGCGCGACGAGCCGTACGTGCTCGTGCACGGCGACAGGGGGCGCGTCCGGTTCGTCTACACGATGGACGAGGTGCGAGTGGACGACGGGCCCGCGCGCCGCTACGGCCGCACCGACCTGCTGGTCAACCTGGTCGAGCACGTGCGCTCCGGGGTCCCGCTGCTGGCGCCGATCCAGCGGACGGGCGGGTTCATGGAGGTGATGGAGGCGATCAGGCTCGCGCCCGACCCGCTGCCGATCGCCGACGACCACCAGGACCTGTCCGGCGAGGGCCGGGTGCTCCCCGGCATCGCCGCCGCCGTCGACGCGTGCGCCGCGAAGCTCGCGCTCTTCTCCGAGCTGGGCCTCAGCTGGGCCACGCCGCTGGTGGTGCGCGGCCTGCCCGTCGCCGAGTACGTGACCAGCCCGGACCTGCCGCTGACCGCCGCGCCCCGCCCCTACCTGCACCCGGTGCGCACCCTCGGCGGCGCCGTGGTGACCGAGTTGCGGCCCGACGACCACCCGCACCACCTCGGGGCCGGGGTGGCGGTGACGGACCTGGGCGGGCGCAACTTCTGGGGCGGGCGCACCTACGTCCGCGACCGGGGCCCGGCCTGGCTCGACGACCACGGCGTCCAGCGGCACGTGGCCTTCACCGAGCGCCACCCGGCCGGCTTCATCGAGACGCTGCTGTGGCAGCGGCCCGGGGAAGAGGCGCTGGTGCGGGAGGAGCGGACGGTGCGGGCCCGCCCGGCGGCACGCGGTTGGGTGCTGGAGTTCGGCTTCACCCTGCACAACCTGACCGGGGCGCCGCTGACGGTGCGCAGCTCGGCCACGAAGGGGCGGGCGGGCGCCGGTTACGGCGGGTTCTTCTGGCGCGCGCCGGCGGGCTCGCCGGGATTGCGCGTGTTCACCGCGACGGCGGAAGGCGAGGAGCGGGTCCATGGCTCGCGGACGCCGTGGCTGGCGCTGTCGTCGGAGGCGTGGACGCTCCTGTTCGTCCAGGGCGGCGACCCCTGGTTCGTCCGGGTGGCCGAGTATCCGGGCGTCGGCACGGCGCTGGCCTGGGACACGCCGCTGACGTTCGGTGACCGGCTCGACCGGAAGGTGTCCGTCGTGGTGGTCGACGGACGCCTGTCCCGCCAGGAGGCGGCCGAGCTGGCCGCGGGCCGCTGACACCCGGCCCGGCCCGGCGCGGGCCGGGCCTTTGGTCCGCCGATCCCGTCCGGTGGCCGCCCTCTCAGGCCGGATTCAGCCGGTCGGCCAGCCAGGTGAAGGCGTGCTCCTGCATCGGCACGTCGAAGCGGTGCGGGACGTCGAAGAAGACGCCCTCATACCCGCCGCCGGGGTAGCGGCGGGCGACGGCCTCGTGGGCGCGGCGCATCCCCCGCCCGGGGAACAGCTGGTCGTCTCCGGCGTACAGCGCCAGCAGCGGCCGCGGCGCCCCGGCGGCGACCAGCGCGGGCCAGTCGCACACCCGGGACAGGCCGGGAGGGAAGAGCATCCACGTGTGCGCGGCCACGTACCCGTCCAGCAGGTCGCCGTAGGACGACGTCATCGCGGCGACCACGACCGCCCGGACGCCGGGGTCGAACGCGCCCAGCAGGGCCGCCCGCAGCCCGCCGCCCGACAGGCCCACGCAGCCGACCGGGCCGACGCCGGGCCGGCCGCGCAGGTACGCCGCCGCGGCCAGGTCCTCGCCCGCCACCACGCCCGCGAACGACGTGCCCAGCAGCCGGCAGTACTTCTCCAGCACGTGCTCGTGGTGGCCGGCGGCGACGTCGTAGCGGTCGGCCTCTGACAGCTCCGGGTCGTCCGCGAGGGCCGTCACCCGTTCCGGCATGTCCTCCGGCGGGAACCGGCGGCTCCCCCAGCCGGTCACGTCGTGCGCCAGCACGGCGAAGCCGCGCCCGGCCAGTTCGGAGGCGAACGCCCGGCCGCCGTAGAGCTCGCCGCGCAGCCGCCGCACCTCCGGCGTGGGCGGCTCGGGCCCGTCGGCGATCTTCTCCTTGCCCGCCCACTTCATGCCCGCGTGGCAGTGCAGGGCCACCACGCCGGGGAGCGTTCCGCGGTGGCCGTGCGGTCTGAGCAGGTAGGCGCGGGTGCGCGGGCCGTAGCCGACGTCCCAGGACAGCTCCTCGCCGTCCAGGCCGCCGGCCGTCCACGTGCGCTCCACCCGTACGTCCCGCGCCGTCAGGTCGAGCGTCCCGATGGCCTCGCGCGCCGCCTTGCGCAGCTCCGGCCCGGCCGGCGCGTCCGGGAACAGCTCCCACTGCCTCCCGGCCACGTCGGCGAGCCCCGAGAACTCCCCCAGATGCCGCATCTCGTACGGGTCAGGCGTCGGCCAGGCGGGTGCCGTCGGCCGTGAGGCGGACGGGCAGGCCGGTGTCGGCGGAGCGGGTGGCCGCGACGCCCACCAGCACGCTGCGGATGCCGTCCCGGTAACCCGCCGGGCGGCCGAGCGGGTCGTCGCCCGGGCCGCGGAAGACGTCGTCCAGCAGCAGCCGGTCACCGCCGCCGTGGCCGCCGGCGCCCCGGTCGATCGGCACCTCCTCCGGCTCCCGCCAATGGCGGTGCAGGACGAGCCGCTCCCAGGAGCCGGCCGCGCGCTCCTTGCTCGCCGCGCTCGGGTCGACGGCGGCGTGCGGCGGGGTCCAGGCGCGTTCGCACACCTCCAGCTCGATCCGGCCCTCCGTGCCGTTGAACGCCACCCGGTACCCCTCGAACGGCGCGTGCGCGGTCAGCGAGTAGGTGAGCATCGCCCGGTCGGCGTAGCGGACCAGCACCGCCATGGTGTCGTCGATGGTCACCCCGGGCGCGAAGACGTCCTGGTCACGGATGTAGCCGTCCTCGTGCTCGGCGTCCAGGTAGAGCCGCTTGAGCCGCTCGTCCTGGGATATGTCCAGGATGTACGGATCGCTGCCCAGCCCCGGAGCGCCCTGGCCGCGCGGCGGTCGCGGGCCCCGCGGCCTGGCCTGGCCGTAGAAACGCAGGTCGGTCTGGGCGAAGACGAGCTCCGGAGCCGTGCCGAGCCACCAGTTGACCAGGTCGAAGTGGTGGGTGGACTTGTGCACGAGCAGCCCGCCGGAGTTGGCGCGCTCGCGGTGCCAGCGGCGGAAGTAGTCGGCGCCGTGGATGGTGTCGAGCGCCCACTCGAAGTGCACCGACGTGACCTCGCCGATCAGCCCCTCGCCGAGGAGCCGCTTCACCGCCGAGTTGCGCGGCGAGTAGCGGTAGTTGAACGTGACCACCAGCTTGCCGGGGTTGCGCTCGGCCGCCTCGGCGATGGCGGCGCAGCCCTCGGCGTCGACGGTGAGCGGCTTCTCCACGATGACGTCGAGGCCGGCGTCGAGGGCGGCGACGACGTAGCGGGCGTGGGTGGCGTCGACCGTGCACACCACCACGGCGTCGGCCAGTTCCAGCATCTTGCCGTACTCGTCCGGCGCGAAGCACGGCACCGAGCCGCCGATCCTCTCGGCGTAGTAGGCCATGCGGGTGGTGTTGACGTCGCACAGGCCGACGATGGTCCCGGTGTCCCGCCAGTCGCCCAGCAGCGCGTCGACGTACAGCTGCGCGCGGTGGCCGAGACCGACGAAGGCGTACCTGGTGCTCACGTGCTCTCTCCCCGGGTCGCGGTGGCGGCCGGGGGCGGGGTGCCCCCGGCCGGTCGCCGGCTGGTCAGCCGGCGATGGCGGCGTTCGCCTCCTGCAGGAACTTCGCCGCGGCCTCGTCCGGGGTCGCCCGGCCGAACACGACCTCCTCGCTGGCGCGCTCCAGGATGTCCTCCATCTCCAGGGCGCCCTTCGGCGGGGCCTCGATCGGGCTCAGCTCGCTCTTGACCTCGTCGATGAACTCCAGGGTCTTCTGGTCGGCGGGCGGGAGCTTGTCCTTGACGGCGGCGAGCACCTTGGCGTTGGTGGGCAGGCCGCGGTCGCTCAGCAGGATGCCGGCCGCGTCGGGGTCGTTGACCAGGAAGTCGATGAACTTGCCCGCTTCGGCCGCGCGCTCGGTCTTGGCCGAGGCGGCGTAGAACATGGCGGGCTGCAGGAACATGCCGCTGGTGGTGGCGCCCTCCGCCTTGGGCATCCGCAGCAGCGTCATGTCCTGGCCGGACGACTTCGTCAGGGCGTTGAGCTGGTTGCTCCACCACATGCCCATGGCGCCCGCGTTGGTGCCGAGCAGCGACTGCTCGGGACCGGTGTCGCCGATCTCCTCGCTCTTGGCGGCGTCGGGCGAGCCCTTGGTCTCGATGAGCTTCTGGTGGATGGCCCACCAGGACTTGATCGTGTCGGCCGACATGCCGATCTTCGTGCCGTCGTAGAACTTCTCGCCGCGCTGGGCCGCGTAGATCTGCAGCCAGGCGGGGTTGAAGTTGTACTCCGCGCCGGTGGCGGCGCCCGTGGCCGAGATCTCCTGGGCCAGCGTGACCCACTGGTCCCAGGTCCACGAGGTGTCGTCCGGCAGCTCCTTCTTCGCCTTCTCCAGCGCGGCCGGGTTGGCCAGCATGGAGAAGGCGTTGACGCCGGTCGGGACGGCGTACTGCTTGCCCTCGATCTGGCCGCTCGACAGGACCTGCTGGTCCAGGTCGGCGGTGGGCAGCTTGCCGCCCAGGTCCATCAGCGCGCCGCGGCCGGCGTACTCGCTGAGGCCGCGGATCTCGATGCTCAGCACGTCGGGGGCGTCGTTGGCGGCGACCTTGGTGGCGAGCTTCTCGTAGTAGCTGTCCCAGTTGGAGAAGTCGCCCTCGACGTCGATCGTCGGGCTCTTCTCCTCGAACTTCTGGATGGCCTGCTCGGTCAGCTTCTGCCGGGCGTCGCTGCCCCAGTAGGCGAAGGTGATCTTCACCTTGCCGCCGTCGCCGCCGTCGCCTGCGCCGCCGCTGTCGCCGCCGCACGCGGCCGCGGTCAGCAGGGCCGCCGACAGCGCGGCGACCGTCATCGTCTTGCGAGAGCTGAGGTTCACAGCTCTACCTCCTCTTGGGTTACAGGGGGTGAAGAGGAACTACTTCAGGCCGGTGGTCGCCACGCCGCGGATCAGGTACTTCTGCCCCGCCAGGAAGAACCCGAAGATCGGCCCCAGTGACACGATCGACATCGCGAACATCGGGCCCCACGAGGACTCGCCGCTGGAGTCCAGGAACTGCCGGAGCGCTACGGCGACCGTGAGGTTGTCGGAGTTGGTCAGGTACAGGTTCTGGCTGAAGAAGTCGTTCCACGTCCAGATGAAGGTGAAGATGCCGGTCGTGGCCAGCGCCGGCATGCACAGCGGCAGGATGACCTGGAGGAAGATCCGCCAGTAGCCCGCGCCGTCGATGGCCGCCGCCTCGTCCAGCTCCCGCGGCAGCGTCCTGATGAACTGCACCATCAGGAAGATGAAGAACGCGTCCGTGGCCAGGAACTTGGGCACCACCAGCGGCCAGATCGTGTTGATCCAGTCCAGGTTGGCGAACACGATGTACTGCGGCACGACGGTCACGTGGTGCGGCAGCATGATCGAGCCCAGCATGATCGCGAACCACAGCTTCTTCAACGGGAAGTTCAGCCGGGCGAACGCGTAGGCGGCCAGCGAGCAGGCGACCAGGTTGGCCAGCACGGACAGGCCCGTGATGACGGCCGAGTTCCACAGGTAGTAGCCGAACGTGTGCTTCAGCGACGTCCAGCCCTCGCTGTAGTTGTCCAGCGTGACCGCGCTCGGCCACAGGCCCGGCTCGCGGAAGATGAGGTCCTCCGGCTTGAGCGAGCTGGAGATCATCCACAGCAGCGGGTAGAGCATGACCAGGCCGAAGCCGATCAGCAGCAGGTGCTTGAGCAGGCGGCCGCCCCGGGGCACCGGGCGGAACAGGAGCGGCACCTGCTTACTTCGAGTCGCCATAGAAGACCCAATACTTCGACGCGAGGAAGTTCACGCCGGTGAGCCCGGCGATGATGAGCAGAAGGACCCAGGCCATGGCGGCCGCGTAGCCCATCTCGTAGCTCTTGAAGCCTTTCAGGTAGAGGTAGAGCGTGTAGAAGAGCGTGGAGTCGACCGGTCCTCCGCTGCCGCCGCTGACGATGAACGACTGCGTGAACGACTGGAAGGACTTGATCACTTCGAGGACGAGGTTGAAGAAGATGATCGGCGTGAGCAGCGGCAGGGTGATCGAGCGGAACTGCCTCAGCTTGGAGGCCCCGTCGACCGCGGCCGCCTCGTAGTAGCTCTGCGGGATCTGCCGCAGCCCCGCCAGGAAGATCACCATGGGCGCGCCGAACGTCCACACGTGCAGGAGGATCAGCGTGCCGAGCGCGGTGTCCGGGTCGGACACCCAGCCGGGCCCCTGGATGCCGAAGATGGACAGCAGGGCGTTGACCAGGCCGTCGGTGCCGAAGATCTTCCGCCACAGGATGGCGATGGCCACACTGCCGCCCAGGAGCGAGGGCAGGTAGTAGATCGAGCGGTAGAACGACAGCCCGCGCAGCCCCCGGTCCAGCGCGAGGGCCAGCGCCAGCGCGAAGGCGAGCTGCAGCGGCACCGACACGACCACGTAGATGGTGGTGACCTTGAGCGACTGGATGAACCGGGTGTCCTCGAAGAACATCTCCCGGTAGTTGTCCCAGCCGACCCATTCGGCCTCCTCCAGCAGGCTGTAGTCGGTGAACGACAGGTACAGCGAGGCCAGGATCGGCCCGACCGTGACCAGGAAGAGGCCGATGAACCACGGCGCGAGGAAGACGTAGGCGGTGCGGGCCTCCCGCCGGCGGTGCACGTTCACGTTCCGCGTCCGCCGGCGTCGCCCCGGCGGGCCCGGGGCCGCCGGCGGGGCGCTGGGGGGTCGCTCCGGGGTGACAGAGATTGATTCGGACATACATCCCTCTTCCAGGCCCAGCCCGGCACGGCGGGATCGGATAGCGCATTCCTATAAGGATGCGAAAAGTTTCGTCAACCCTTTGCAGGTGTTACAAAGCCGTTATCGATATATCGTTATCCACATGTCCGCAGCTCAGGCAGGTGATGGACGCGGATATGCGTTCGTAACATTTTGACGCGGAGTCATCGTCACTACAACCGGTTGCATCAGGCGTCAGCCGAGTCCGAGCATGCCGACAGCCGCCCTGACCTGATCGGTCGGGGCGGCTACCGAGCAGGAACCGTCACCAGGCCCCGCCGAGCTCCTTCAGCGTGAAGACCCCTCCCACCCGGTCGTGCACCGGATCGCTCAGGTCCGGCTCCCCCTGCTCGGCGATGATCTCGGCGGCGTACGACTCGGAGCTGTCGCGCGACTCGTACCCGATCGCCCGCGCCTCCTCCAGCGACCACCAGCGGCGGGCGTTGTCGGAGACCCCCCACACGACGTGGAAGCCGGTGGCCGTGAGCGCGGCCTCGACCAGCCTGGCCAGGTCGTCCGGCGAGATCCAGGTGGCCAGGCCGCGGGTGTCGGCGGAGCGCTCGTTGCAGGTGCCGAGCCTGATGGCGGTCACGTGCATGCCGAACCTGTCGTGGTAGAGGCTGCCCAGCCCTTCCATGACGAGCTTGCTCACGCCGTAGTACGTGTCGGGGCGCGGGAAGGCGTAGTCGGCGAGCTCCCCGCCGGAGGCCGGCCGGGTGTGGAAGCCGGCGGCGTGGTGGCTGCTCATCAGCACCACGTGGCGGACCCCCGCCGCGCGGGCGGCCTCCATCAGCACGTGGGTGCCGTCCATGTTGGCCCGCACCACGTCGGCCCACGGGTGCTCGCGGCTCTGGCCGCCGAGGTGGAGCACCGCGTCGACGTCCTTCATCGCGGCGGCCATGGCCCGGTCGTCGGTGAGGTCGGCCACGGCCAGTTCCTCGCCGGGTCCGGTGTCGAGCGGCGTCAGGTCCGACAGGCGCAGCGTCCGGCCCTCACGGGCGAGGCGGGGACGGAGCAGCGTGCCGACTTTCCCTGCGGCGCCGGTCATCAGTATGCGCATGCCCCCGTTGTACAAGAAGCCGGTCCAGATTCACATTCTTGAATATTGACCGTGATGTGTGTCACTAGTTACTTTTTTCTGGACTCGCCCATATCTAAGACACTTGTCACATATGTGAACAGGAGGCGGTCTTATGTCACGACGTCTGCTCGGGGTCGCCCTGGCCACGACCCTGGCCGTCACGCTGACAGGCTGCGGCTCCGGGGGAACGAGCTCGGCCACCGACGGCGCGCTGGAGATCTGGATCAGGCAGGCGCCCGACTCCGAGGCGGCCAAGACGGCGCAGCGCCTGGCCGAGGCGTTCACCAAGGCCAGCGGGGTCCCGACCAAGGTGGTCGCGCTCTTCGACGACTTCGAGACCAAGCTGCAGCAGCAGGCGGCGCAGCGCGATCTCCCGGACGTCGTGATCAACGACACCGCCCAGATCGGCAACATGCGGACCCAGGGCTGGCTGACCGAGGTGGACCGGGCCTCGCTCGCGGGCGGCGACAAGCTCTCCGACCTCGCCTGGAAGGCCGCCACCGCCGGAGACGGCAAGACCTGGGCCGCGCCCTTCTCCGCCCAGGCCTTCGCCATCATCGCCCGCAGGGACTGGCGGGAGAAGGTCGGCATGGACGTGCCCCGGACCTGGGAGGACCTCGCCGCGCTGGCCAAGGCCTTCACCGAGAAGGACCCCGACGGCAACGGCCAGGACGACACCTCCGGCTTCGTCATCCCCGGCGGCACCAAGCGCGGCTACGCCTCGTGGTACGCCTCCTCCTTCATCTACGGCAACGGCGGCGACTTCGTCTCCCCGTCCGGCTCCGGAGCGTTCACCGCCGTCACGAACGACCCCAAGGCCGTCGAGGCGGTCCAGTTCCTCCAGGACCAGTTCTGCGACGCCAAGACCGTCAACCCGGGCGCGGTCAGCAACGACACCACGGTCACCCACGAGGTGTTCGAGAAGGGCCAGGGCGGCATCTACCTGACCGGCCCGTACGTGCTCGCCCGGTTCGTGGAGAGCGTCGGCACCGACAAGATCGAGGTGTACCCGGTGCCCCAGGGCCCGTCGGGCGGCCCCGGCACGCTGGGTGAGGGCGAGAACGTCTACCTGATGGCCGGGTCGCGGAACACCGAGGGCCAGAAGAAGTTCGCCGAGTTCGCCGTCTCCGCCGAAGGTCAGCGCATCGGCATGAACAAGGACGCCAACGGCGCGATCGTCCGCCTGCCGGTCAATTCCGAGGTCGACCTGGCCGCCGAGCGTCAGGACCCGCGCTGGAAGGTGTTCCAGGACGCCTACGCCGACGCGGTCTACGCCCACCCGGTGCCGAACTGGGCGCCGATCCGGCAGACCTCCGCCGACGCGATCAACACGGTGTGGGCCGACTGCGCCAAGGACGTCAAGGCCGAGATGGACGCGCTCACCACCAAGCTGACCCAGGAACTGCGGAACCAAAAGGCATCATGACCCCGACGCCGACCCCGGCGCGGCCTCAGACGGCGGCCCCCGGCCGGACGCCCGGACGGGCGCGCCGGCGGGGGGCGCTGATCGCCTGGGCCTTCCTCGCGCCCGCCCTGCTGCTGTTCCTGTACTTCAAGTTCATCCCGATGTTCACCGGGCTGATGATGAGCTTCCAGGAGATCCGCTACATCGACAGCACCTGGGTCGGGCTGGACAACTACGCGACCATCCTCACGGACGAGGCGTTCCGCTCGGCGATCTGGCACAGCCTGGTGCTGGCGCTGGGCACCACGGCCGGATCGCTGGTGTTCGGGCTGGGTCTCGCGCTGCTCATCGAGGGGCCGGCCCGGTATCTCTGGTTCGTCAGGACCGCGGCCTTCCTGCCGGTCGTGGTCACCATGGCGGCGGTCGCCGAGGTGTGGCGGATCATGTACCACCCGGGCGACACCGGCACGCTCAACATGATCCTGGGCTGGGTGGGCATCGCCCCGCAGCCGTTCCTGGCGGACGAGGACTCCTCGCTGCTGTCGATCATGGTCATGAGCATCTGGCGCGGCACCCCGTACGACATGATGATCTTCCTGGCCGGACTGGTCGGCATCGACCGCACCCTGTACGAGGCCGCGGCGGTGGACGGCGCGTCCACCTGGCGCCGGCTGCGGCACATCACGCTGCCCGCGCTGCGGCCGGTGTTCTGGATCCTGTTCACGCTCGCGGCCATCCGCGGCCTGCGGGTGTTCGTCGAGGTGTACGTGCTCACCAACGGCGGGCCGAACGGGTCGTCCGAGGTGCTGATGACGCTCATCTACAAGCTCGGCTTCCAGACCGGCGAGCTGGGCATCGCGTCCGCGGGCGGGATCGTGCTGTTCGCGGCCACGCTCGCGCTGACCGTGCTCGTTCAGCTGATGCGCAGGAGGCAGTCGGCATGATGAGGTTCGACAGCGCGCTGGGGCTGGAGTCGCGCCGCGGGCCGTTCGCCACCGCGGGCAAGATCCTGGCCTACTCGGGCATGCTGGTGGTGTTCACCGGGCCGCTGGTCGGGCTGCTGATCAGCGCCTTCAACAAGACGCTCGACCCGACCTCCTTCACCTGGTGGCCGGACGAGTTCACCTTCGACAACTTCGTGCACGCCGCCGACCGCAACGTCTACCGCTACCTATTCAACTCGTTCGTGGTGGTGGGGTTCGGGCTGCTGCTGCAGATGATCGTGAGCGTCTTCGCGGCCTACTCGCTGGCGCGCAAGAAGTTCCGCGGCATGAGCGTGGTCATGCTCATCATGCTGACCACGATGATGCTCCCCGAGGAGATCATCGCGATCCCGCTCTCCCTGGTGCTCGCCGACCTGCCGGTGCTCCACCTCAACCTGATCGGCACGTACGCGGGCATGATCCTGCCGGTCGGCGCCTGGGGCTTCTCGATCCTGGTCATGACCGAGTTCATGAAGGAGGTGCCGGTCGAGCTGGAGGAGGCGGCCCGCATCGACGGGGCGGGCGAGCTGCGCACGTTCTTCACCATCATCCTGCCGCTGTGCCGGCCCGCCCTCGGCGTGATCGGGGTGTTCGGCTTCACCATGATCTGGGACCAGTATCTGCTGCCGCTCATCGTGGCGCCCGAAGCCGGCATGTGGACGCTGCCCATCGCGCTGCGCTCGCTCCGGTCCGACGAGGAGGTGGGCATCGGGGTGCTTCTGGCGGCCACGCTGCTGGCCCTGCTGCCGTCGATCGTCGCGTTCCTCGCGTTCCAGCGGCAGTTCATGCGCGGCCTCACGAGCGGGGCGGTGAAGGGATGACGGTGTCCATATACCTGGACGACATCCCATATCCTGACGCCCAGAAGCCGCAGTCGAGATGGGACGAGCATGGAGCCGCAGTTGGTCAAGTCCGCCGAACGGACCGTACGCATCCTGGAGACCCTGGCCGCATCCCCGCACACCCTGACCCTGGCGGAGCTGCAGCAGCGCACCGGATTCCCGCGCAGCAGCCTGCACGCGCTGATGCGCACGCTGGTGGAGCTCAACTGGGTGGAGACCGAAGCCGCGAGATCCGCCTTCGGCATCGGCCCGCACGCGCTGCTGACCGGGACCGCCTACCTGGACAAGGACCCCGCCCTGCCGTTCGCCCAGGCGACGCTGGAGGACCTCCGGGACGAAACCGGACAGACCGCTCACTTCGCTCGCAGGGACGAGGCGCACGTCCTCTACCTGGCCACCCGCGAGTCACGCGCCGCGCACCACATCATCCCCCGGGTCGGCAGACGGCTGCCCGCCCACGTCACCGCGCTCGGCCAGGTGCTCCTCGCCCAGCTCACCGACGACGAGGTCAAGGCCCTGCTCCCGGACCCGCTGCCCGGCCTCACCGAGCACACCATCACCGACCTGGGCAGGCTGACCGGCGAACTGGACCGGGTCCGCACCCGCGGCTGGGCCTACGAGCGCGAGCAGGGCACCGCCGGCGTGGCCTGCGTGGCCGTCACCGTCGACTACCGGATCCCGGCCACGGACGCGATCAGCTGCTCGATGCCCGCCGACCTGCCGCAAGCCCAGATCGAGCGGGTCATCGACGCGGTGATCACCCACACCCGCAAGCTGGGTGCCACTCTCCGCCGGGAGGGCATCCGCTAGAAGGAGGCGTTGATGCGGCTGCAAGGCGTGCTGTTCTTCCCGGTGACCCCGTACGGTCCCGACGGCGACGTGGCCGAGCAGGTGCTCGCCAGGCACGTCGACGCCGGGGTCACGGCGGGAGCGGGCGGGGTGTTCACCGCATGTGGAACAGGTGAGTTCAACGCCCTCAGCCCCGACGACCACACCGCCGCCGTGCGGGCCTCCGTGGCCGCCACGGCCGGGAGAGTGCCGGTCCTCGCGGGCGCGGGCGGCACCCTCCCCCAGGCCAGGGCCCAGGCCGCGGCCGCCGCCGCGCACGGCGCCGACGGGCTGCTCATCATGCCGCCGTACCTGGTCAGCGCCCCACCGGACGGCCTGGTCCGCTACGTGCGCGAGGTCACCGGGGCGGGCGGCCTGCCGGCCATCATCTACCAGCGCAACAACGCCCGCTACTCCCCCGCCGCCGTCGCCGAACTGGCCCGCCTGCCGGAGGTGATCGGGTTCAAGGACGGGCTGGGCGACCTGGACCTGCTCCAGCGCATCATCCTGACCGTGCGCGAGTCGGCCGGGCCGGACTTCACGTTCTTCAACGGCCTGCCGACGGCCGAGCTGACCGTGCCCGCCTACCGAGGGCTGGGGGTGAACCTGTACTCCAGCGCCGCCTTCGCCTTCGCCCCCGAAGTCGCGCTGGCCTTCTACCGGGCGGTCACGTCCGGTGACGAGGACCTGACCCGGAGGCTGCTGACGGGCTTCTACAAGCCGCTGGTGGAGCTGCGCGACCAGGTGCCGGGGTACGCGGTGTCATTGGTCAAGGCGGGGGTACGGCTGCGCGGGCTGGACGTGGGCGGCGTCCGGCCGCCCCTGGTCGACCCTTCGCCGGAACACGTGGCCGCACTGGAGAAGATCATCGCCACCGGCCTCGAACTCGCCGACCCCTGACCCGTACCACCCCGCCCACCATCCGCCGGACCGCGCACCTGCCGCGCCCGGTTTGGGTCCC
Source organism: Nonomuraea corallina (assembly GCF_027620315.1). Classification (GTDB taxonomy): domain Bacteria; phylum Actinomycetota; class Actinomycetes; order Streptosporangiales; family Streptosporangiaceae; genus Nonomuraea; species Nonomuraea corallina. The sequence goes on from NZ_JAPNNL010000029.1 coordinate 15,296, forward strand.
TCCGATGGTCACGGGAGGGACCCAAACCCGAGTAACGTCACTCACCGTTCGAGCGCCCCGTCCACGCGGCGCGGAATCCCCAGGGGGTTGTCGTCCTTCAGCTCGTCAGGCAGCAGCGCCTCGGGCCAGTCCTGGTAGGCCGTGGGCTCCAGCCAGCGGTCGATGGCCGTGGCGCCGACCGAGGTGGTCGCCGTGGTCGTGGCAGGCCAAGGGCCGCCGTGGTGCATGGCCCAGGTGACGGCCACGCCTGTCGGCCAGCCGTTCCAGATCAGCCGCCCGGCCTTCCGCCCGAGCACGTCGGTCAGCGGCTCGGCCTCGCCGGGGTCGGTGGCGTGCACCGTGGCGGTGAGCGAGCCCTCCAGCCGCTCCAGCACCGGCGGCAGGTCACTGATTTCCCGGTAGGTGACCACGATCGAGGCCGGGCCGAAGCACTCCTCGCCGATGCCGGGCAGCTTCTCGGCGAACGTGTCGAGGTCCGTGGTGAACACCTGGGGCGTCACCGACCAGCCGCCCTCCCCCGGCTTGCCCTCGGCCAGCAACCGGAGCTGCCCGAGCCGGCCCAGCCCGCCCAGGTAGCCGTCGCGGATCCGCTCGGCCAGCATGGGCCCGCCGCTGGTGCCCTCGACGGCCTCGGTCAGCGCCTTGCGCAGTTCGTCGCCCTCGGGCACGAACAGCAGCCCCGGGTTGGTGCAGAACTGTCCCACGCCCTGGGTCAGCGAGGCGGCGAATCCGGTCGCCACCTGCTGCGCCGGCGCCGACGGCAGCACCACGACCGGGTTCACACTGCCCAGCTCACCGAAGAACGGGATCGGCGTCTCACGCTCGTCGATGAGCCGCTGGATCGCCTTGCCGCCCGCGACGGACCCGGTGAACCCGGCCGCGACCACCGCCGGGTGACGCACGAGGTCCGCGCCGGCCTCCACGCCGTGCACCAGCCCCAGCAGGTCAGGGTACGGGAGCGCGTCGCGTACCAGCTTGGCCACCCGCTCGGAGGTGCCGGGATGCCCGGGATGCGCCTTGACCACGACCGGGCAGCCGGCGGCGAGGGCGGAGGCCGTGTCACCGCCCGCCACCGAGAACGCGAACGGGAAGTTGCTGGCCGCGAAGACCGCCACCACGCCGGGCAGCGGCTGCTTCATGCGCCGCACGTCGGGCCGCGGCGGGTCGGCATGGTCGATGATCGCGTCCAGGTAGCCTCCGTCCCTGATCACCCGGGCGAAGAACCTGAACTGGCCGGTGGTGCGGCCCACCTCGCCGCGCAGCCGTACCTCGCCGAGCGCTGTCTCCTGGTCGGCGAGCCGCCACAGCTCGTCGGCGTGCGCGTCGAGCGCGTCCGCGACGGCCTCCAGCGCGGCCGCGCGGTCGTCGGCGGGGGTGGCCCGCCAGGCCTGGCCCGCGGCCGCGGCGGCGGAGACGACCAGGTCCACCCCGGCGCGGTCGGTCTCGGGCACGCCGGCGCCCACGGGCTCGCCGGTCCTGGGGTCGTATCCGTAGATCATCACATGGCCCTTCGGAGTCTTGACACGTTCTCAGCCCGATTCTTACAGTTGCCGCATTCTGTCCACAAACCTGGCGTTTGTTCACATACATGGACGGCGATCACATGATCATCAGGCAGATCCACGTCACTCCTGTCGCCTTCAAGGATCCGCCTCTGCTGAACGCCGCCGGAGTGCACGAGCCCTGGGCGTTGCGCACGATCATCGAGGTGGTCACCGACGAGGGCCTGACCGGTCTCGGCGAGACCTACGGCGACCTGGGACACCTGTCCAAAGTACGCGAGTGCGCGCAGGCTCTGGTCGGCCTGGACGTGCACCACACCAACCAGATGTACGCGCGCGTCGCGGCCACCGTCGGCGACGCCGTCAGCGACCTGCACGGCCTGACCGGCGTGGCCACCAAGGAGAAGAGCGTCGACCGGGTCTACTCCCCGTTCGAGGTGGCCTGCCTCGACATCCGCGGCAAGGCCGCCGGCGTCCCCGTGGTCGACCTGCTCGGCGGCAGGGTCCGCGACGCCGTCCCCTACAGCGCCTACCTCTTCTACAAGTGGGCGGGCCACCCGGGCGGTGAGCCGGACAGGTTCGGCGAGGCGCTCGACCCGGCCGGGGTGGTCGAGCAGGCGTCGCTGTTCATCAAGGAACACGGCTTCACCTCGATCAAGCTCAAGGGCGGCGTGTTCCCGCCCGCCGAGGAGATCGAGGCCGTCAAGGCACTGCACGAGGCGTTCCCAGGCGTGCCGCTGCGCCTCGACCCGAACGCCGCCTGGGCCGTCGACACCTCCATCCGGGTAGGCCGGGAACTGGAGGGCGTACTGGAGTATCTGGAGGACCCCACGCCGGACATCCCCGGCATGGCCCAGGTCGCTGCCCAGGTGCCGATGCCGCTGGCCACCAACATGTGCGTCGTCACCCCCGAGCACCTGCCCGAGGCCATCGCCACCCGCGCCATCGGCGTGCTGCTGCTCGACCACCACTACTGGGGCGGCCTGCAGCGCTCGGCCCAGGTCGCCGCACTCTGCGGGACCTTCGGACTCGAACTTTCCATGCACTCGAACTCCCATCTCGGCATCAGTCTGGCCGCCATGACCCACCTGGCCGCGGCCACCCCCAACCTCACCCACGCCTGCGACACGCACACCCCCTGGCAGGACGGACAGGACGTGGTCGCCCCCGGCGCGCTGCGCTTCGAAGCCGGCGCCGTCCCGGTGCCCACCGGCCCCGGCCTGGGCGTCGAACTCGACCGCGACGCACTGGCCGTCATGCACGAGCAGTACAAAACCTGCGGCTTCACGGCCCGCGACGACACCACGTACATGCGCCGCTTCCAGCCCGGCTTCTCCGCGGCGAGGCCGCGATGGTGAACGTCGCCTACGCCTACCCGTGGGACGTCGTCGGTGACCCCGCCGCCGCCGAGCGCATCGCCGCACTCGGCGTCACCACCGTCGCCCTGGCCGCCTCTTACCACTCCACCCGCGCCGCCACCCCCTTCCACCCCGCGCACCGCGTCCTCGACGTCCCGCACTCCGCCTTCTACCTGCCCGTACGGCCCAAAGCCTGGGGCCGGCTCACCCCCGCCGCCCCCACCTGGACCAGCCCCGACGCATACCTCCTCGCACAGTCGGCCCTGCGCGCGGCCGGCCTGCGCGTGCACGCCTGGACCGTGCTCACCCACAACGCCCACCTCGGCGCCGCCTTCCCTGACCTCCTCGTCCGCAACGCGTTCGGCGACCCGTACCCCTACGCCCTCTGCCCGTCAGCCGCCGACGTCGCCGAGTACTGCGAGCGGCTGGTGCGCGAAGTGCTGGTGGCGGGCGAGCCGGACGGCCTCATCCTGGAGGGCTGCGGCCCCATGGGCTTCGCCCACCAGAGCGTCCACGAGAAGACCGCAGGCGCCGAGTACGACTCCGACCTGATGTCCCTCTGCTTCTGCGCCTCCTGCGCTCCCCTCTACCCCGCCGCCACCCGAACCCGCATCCGCACCGCCCTCGACACCCCCACCGCGGACACGCCTCACCCGATGGACGTCGCCCTCGGCTCTCTGGCGGACGACGTACGGGCCATCCGCGTGGAGCTCGCGGCCTCTCTCCGCCGCCGCCTGATCACGACAGCCCGCCAGATCGCCCCAGGAATCCCCGTCACCCTGCACGCGAACCCCGACCCCTGGGCCACCGGCCCCTTCGCCGCCCTCCCCGTCGGCGAACCGGACGCCGACGTCCTGGTGGGCAACTGCTGGGGGGACCCTGCCACGGACGCCGCCCGCCTCACCCGCCTGGCGGACCTGTGCACCGCCGGCCAACGCGTCGGCGCCTACGTCCTGACCCTGCCTCCACGCCCCGCCGACCCGGCGGCCCAGGCGGAGCTCCTCGCCCTCTACGCCAAGGCCGGCGCCTCGGAGTTCCACCTGTACCACGCCGGCCTGGCCGGCCCTCGCCGGCTGGCCGCCATGAGACAAGCCCTCGAACTGGCCTCGCCATAACCCACTCCCGCACCGCAGCCTCTCCACCCCGCCACTTGGTCGGCACCACCGCACCGTCGCACCGCCGCCCATGGCGGCACCCCCAACACGTCGGCACCGCACCCCATCGGCACCGGTACCCGTCCGCACTGGTACCCCGTCCACACCGGCACCCCGACACGTCGGCACCGCCACATCCGCCCTGTCGGCCCCCGCGTGACGCCCTCTGACAGTTTGTCCTCCAACCTGGTCCGCCCGAGGTGCATGCTGGGCACCATGGGATGGCGCACGCATCCGCAGACCATTCCCCCGAGACCCACCGGCGGCCCCCGCTTTCTGGCAGGCAGCCGACCACCACGGACCCCTCACCAGCTCCGGACCCCGCGGAAAGCACAGGCCTCCGGACCCGGCGGAAAGGCACAGGCGTTGGGCGACATCGAGATCGTCTACACGAAGTACGGCGGCAAGCTGCACTGGCACCACCCCGGCACGCTCCTTGGTGAGGACGAGCACGGCGTCTGGGTCGCGGTGGCCAGCGGGACCATCGCCCGGAAGGGCGATGAACTGACGACCACCTGGCCGAACGACTCCGTGATCCTCTTCCCGCGCTCTGCCTGGTGGACCGCCACCTTCCACGCGCCACCTGACCGGGTCGAGGTGTACGTCGACGTCACCACCGTCCCGGAATGGCGCGACGCCCAGGTCACCATGGTCGATCTCGACCTCGACGTCATCAGGATGCGCGATGGCCGCCTCTTCCTCGATGACGAGGACGAGTTCGCCGAACACCAGTTGACCCTCGGATATCCCAGCTCCGTCATCCGCCAGGCCGGAGAGACGGCCCAGTGGCTCCTCCAGGCCGTAGGCCGTCATCAGGAACCGTTCGGCGGCGCACACGCCCGGTGGCTGACCGCTGATTCCCGACCACATCCGGACACCCCCTCACTTGGCCCTGCCCGTCCTCTTCAGTGATCCCGCCAGACACCGGGGCAGCCCTCGGACAAGTCTCATCCCTCGGCCGAAACCCTTGTCACCGAGCCGCCGTGACCAGCCCACTCTCGTACGCCGCGATCACCAGCTGCGCACGGTCCCGGGCATCCAATTTGGCCAGTAAGCGGCTGATGTGCGTCTTGACCGTGGCCAGACTGAGCTGCAGGTGTCTGGCGATCTCCATGTTGGACAGCCCACGGGCGATCAAGGTCAGCACCTCGCGCTCCCGCCCGGTCACTCCCTTCAGGCCCTGCGTGTGCGGTGCCGCAGGCATCCGCGCGAACTCCTCGATCAGCCGCCGCGTGACCGTCGGAGCCAGCAGCGCCTCACCACGCGCCACCACCCTGATCGCGGCGAGCAGGTCGGCCGGCGGTGTGTCCTTCAGCAGAAACCCGCTCGCCCCGGCCCGCAAGGCGTCGTAGACGTACGCGTCCAGGTCGAACATCGTCACGATCAGGACCCGCGTGTCCTTACCGATGAGCCTGGTCGCCTCGATGCCATCCATGTCCGGCATCCGCACGTCCATGAGCACGACATCGGGCCGCTCCCGCTCCGCGACCGCCACGGCCTCGACCCCGGTTGACGCCTCCCCCACCACCTCCAGGTCGGCCTCGGAGTCCACCAGGACTCTGAAGCTGCCCCTGAGCAGTGTCTGATCGTCGGCGATCACCACCCGGATCATGAATCCCTCCTGTAGGGAAGAGTGGCCGACACCCGGAAGCCCGGCCCGGCCGCCTGGCCCGCCTCGAAGGTCCCGCCGTACATCATGACCCGCTCCCGCATTCCGATCAGCCCGTGACCTGGCCCTCTGTCGGACAGCGCGCGATGACCGGGCCCGTCATCGCCGACCTCGATCCGTACCGTCCGCCCGTCGTCGATCACCGAAACCCGGCAGCGCGCCGGCGCCGCGTGCTTGACCACATTGGTGAGCGCCTCCTGAACGATCCGATAGACGGACAGCTCCACTCCTTCAGGCAGCCAGTCCCCGTCAAGCTCCTGCCTTCCGTCTCCGACCTCCCACCGCCCTTCTCCAGGAACGGCTCCCGGCTCGCCGGTTCCTGAGTCACCGGCGAGACGGCTTTCGGTGTCTCGGTTGCCGAGAACAGAGAGGACTTCCGCACCTCGCGCGCTCGGCAGAGGACCGGCACCTCTCATCCCAGAGACAAGGCGCTCGCTCCCAACCCGCACGTCGAGCTCGACGTTCACCCCCGCTTGGCCGGCCTGCTCGGCCAGATCGGACAAGCCGCGCAGCCCCGGCGCGGGCCCTCGGGCAGGCGTCTCCGACGGGCGCAGCACCCCGAGCAGGTGGCGCATCTCGACCAGTGCATTCCTGCTGGCGTTCTCTATCACCCGCAGAGCGTCGTGGGCCTCCTCCGGGTTCGTGGCCAGCACGTGATTGGCCACTCCCGCCTTGACCGCGATCAGCCCCACGTTGTGCGCCACCACGTCGTGCAGCTCCCGCGCGATGCGTAACCGCTCCTCTGCCACGGCCTGCTCGGCCCGGCGCTCGGCCTGGCGCGCCGTGTACATCCGTCGCTCGCGCACGGCGCGGCCGACCGTCCAGGCACCGCCGAGCGCGGCAATGCCGAACAGCACCTCGTCCATGCCGAGGAGCCACACGGGCCCCGTCGCCTGTGGCACGCCGCCTACGGTGAACAACCCGACCATTGTCAACAGGGCGAGAACCGCGATTGTCATCGTGGGAAGCCAGCTCCCACGGTCCTCCCTCACGGCCACCAGGTAGAGCGCGTAGGCCGGCGACACGTACACGATGCCGAGCGCCCCGCCGAGCACGGCCACGACGGCCAGTGCCACCGTGAAGAGGAAGACCGGCAGTGGCCACACCCTCCTCAGAGCCAGAGGAAGCCCCAGGCCCAGCGGGATGGCGAGCCGGGCCCACGGTGGGATCGCGACCAGGTTGACCGTCGCGGTGAAGGCGACCAGTGAGAAGCTCACCGCGGCTGCCAGATCCAGCGCGATCAGCTGCGGGCGGCTCAGCGGCCCGACGAAGAGGCGGTGGGACTCGTGCACGTGAACGAAGGTAGCCCTCGACCTCGGCCCGTACGTCAGCCCGAGGTCTGACTTTAAGGTTCGGACCGTGGTCCGATGTGGCGAGGCCACGCCGTGCCGCACCCTTAACCGCGTGATCGAGCTCAAGTACCTCACGAAACGCTACGGCGCCACGCTCGCCGTCGACGATCTGTCCTTCACGGTCCGCCCCGGACGCGTCACCGGCTTCCTCGGCCCCAACGGCGCCGGCAAATCGACGACCATGCGCCTGATACTGGGCCTGGCCGCCCCCACCTCGGGTGAGGTGCTGGTCAACGGCAGGCGTTACGCCTCTTTCCCTCGGCCCATGCGCGAGGTCGGCGCCCTGCTCGACGCCAACGCGGTCCACGTCGGCCGCAGCGCCTACAACCATCTTCTCTGCCTGGCGCGCACCAACGGCATCGGGCCTCGCCGCGTGACGGCGGTCCTGCACCACGTCGGCCTGTCCGACGTCGCGCGGAAGAACGTGGGCGGTTTCTCGCTCGGCATGAAGCAGCGGCTCGGCATCGCCGCGGCCCTGCTCGGCGACCCCGGAGTGCTGATCTTCGATGAGCCGGTCAACGGGCTCGACCCCGACGGGATCCGGTGGATCCGTGACCTGATGCGTTCGCTGGCCGCGCAGGGTAGGACGATTCTGCTCTCCAGCCATCTGATGAGCGAGATGGCGCTGACCGCCGACAGCATCGTCATGTTGGGCAGGGGCAAGCTCGTCGCGGAGGCCACGATCGAGGAGCTCACCGCTCGCTACCCGTCGTTGGAAGACGCCTACCTCGCGCTCACCGCGAGCAGCGTCCAATACGGAGCAGGCGGCCCCGGCCGATGACTTCCCTGCGTCCTGTTTTCCCTGACCGGTGAAGGCGCTCCCCCGCTGTTCGCCTGTGGCCGACGCTCCTGACCATCCACTGGAGTAAACCGATGACTGTTCTGCGCTCGGAGTGGCTCAAGATCCACTCTGTACGTTCCTATCGACTTGCCATCGCCGTGGCCTTCGGCGGGATCCTGCTCGGTCTGGGCCTCGCGCAGATGGCGGCGGAGATGTACGAGAGCGCGTCTCCCGCTCAGCAGGCCAGGGCGAGCCTGGCCGAGCTGGAGGAGGTCGTGCTGATGGTTCCTCAGCTCAGTCTCGGCATCCTGGGCGTGCTGGTCATGACGTCCGAATACACGACCGGCCTGATCAGGACCAGCCTGACCGTGGTCCCCCGACGTTGGCCGATGCTGGCGGGCAAAGCGGCCGTCGTCGGCGTGATCGGGCTGGTGACGGGACCGGCCGTCGTGTTCGGCACCCACGTCACGTGCCGATGGGTCATCGGCGATCGGTTCTCAGGGCTCTACCAGACCGCGTTCGCCGACAAGCTTCCCCTGCTCGTCGCGCTCAGTCTGACCGTGCCGGCGTTCGCGCTGCTCGGGCTGGGCATGGGAGCGATCCTACGCTCGGCGGCGGGCGCCATCGCGCTGCTCGTAGGGCTCCTCTACGTGATCCCAATGATCGTGGACAAGTTCCCCTCTCCATGGAGCGAGTGGCTCGGCTCGGTCATGTTCGGCGCCCTTCCCCGCCAGATCAGCGGCGATCTGACCACCCCGGGTGTCTACGGCACCTCGCTGCCGCCGCCTGTGGCTGCCGGCCTGCTGGCCTGTTATGCGGTGCTGCCCGTCCTCGCGGGAGCGTGGCTGCTGCGGCGGAGGGATGCCTGACATGACTCTTCAGCCCTGTACAAGCCCATTGCTTGCGTATCCATCCTCTACGAGACCGCCCCGTATGACTCCATCCCGTACGAGCCCACCTTGTGCGTGCCCGTCCCGTACGTACAGGTCTCGTACGCGGGAGGCCGGTGCGCCAGTTGAGTCATCCGCCGCCGAGGCAACTCTTGTCAGGCGCTCCCCTGCTGATCAGGCGAGGCGCGGTTCGCACTCGGCTCCGCCGGTACGGCAGGTTGGTGTGCCTGCCGTACCGGTGTGGGGGTCAGACCTCGACCACCACAGGGATGATCATCGGGCGTCGGCGGTAGGTGTCGCTCACCCAGCGCCCCACCGTGCGGCGCACCACACGGCGGATCTCCTGCATGTCGACCACTCCGTCGGCGGCCTTTTCCTCGAGCGCCTTCTCGATCTGCGGGATGAACTGCTCGAACTGCCCCGGATCGATACCCGAGCCGCGCGCGTGGATCTCCGGTCCGGCCGTGAGCTTGCCCGTGCTCGAGTCGACCACGATGACCACGGAGATGAATCCCTCGTCGCCCAGGATCCTGCGGTCCTTCAGCGACACGTCCGTGATCTCACCGACCGAGGAGCCGTCCACGTACACGTAACCGGCGTGCACCGCGCCGACGATCCTGGCACGGCCGTCGACGAGGTCGACGACGACCCCGTCCTCGGCGATCACGATGTGGTCCTCCGGCACGCCGGTGAGCGCGGCCAGCTTGGCGTGCGCCCGCAGGTGACGCCACTCTCCGTGCACCGGCATGAAGTTGGAAGGCCGGGTCAGGTTCAGCACGTAGAGCAGCTCGCCGGCGGCCGCGTGGCCGGAAACGTGCACCTTGGCGTTGCCCTTGTGCACGACCCGGGCGCCCCACCGGGAGAGTCCGTTGATGACCTTGTTGACCGCGGTCTCATTCCCCGGCACCAGCGACGAGGCGAGCAGAACCGTGTCGCCCTCCGTGATGCGGATGGGGTGATCGCGGTTGGCCATCCTCGACAGGGCGGCCATCGGCTCACCCTGCGAGCCGGTGCAGATCAGCACCACGTCCTGCGGCGGCCATTGCTCGATGTCACGAGAGTCGACGACGAGGTCCGGCGGCACCTTGAGGTAGCCCAGGTCGCGGGCCACCCCCATGTTCCGCACCATCGAGCGGCCGACGAGCGCGACCTTGCGGCCGTGCCTGGCAGCCGCGTCGATGACCTGCTGGATGCGGTGAACGTGCGAGGCGAAGCTCGCCACGATCACCCGCTGCTCAGAGGTACGGATGACCTCGTCGATGACCGGGCCGATCTCCCGCTCACTCGTGACGAATCCCGGCACTTCGGCATTCGTCGAGTCGGACATCAGCAGGTCGACGCCCTCGCTGCCGAGCCGGGCGAACCCGCCCAGGTCGGTGAGCCGGCCGTCGCTCGGCAACTGGTCCATACGGAAGTCGCCGGTGTGGAGCACTATCCCGGCGGGCGTCCTGATCGCGACCGCCAGAGCGTCGGGGATGGAGTGGTTGACCGCAAGGAACTCGCAGTCGAACGGCCCGAAGGCGCGCCGCTCACCCTCCACCACCTGGTTCTTCACCGGCTGGATCCGGTGTTCGGTGAGCTTCGCTTCGATCAGCGCCAGCGTCAGCTTGGAGCCGATGAGAGGGATGTCCCGCCGCTCGCGCAGCAGGTAGGGCACGGCCCCGATATGGTCCTCGTGGGCGTGCGTCAGGACGATCGCCTCGACTTGGTCGAGCCGGTTCCTGATGTATTCGAAGTCGGGCAGGATGAGGTCGACACCCGGCTGTTCCGGCTCGGGGAAGAGCACCCCGCAGTCGACGATCAGCAGGCGGCCGTCGTATTCGAAGACCGCCATGTTTCTGCCGATCTCACCCAGCCCGCCCAGCGCAACGATGCGCAAGCCGCCTTCAGGCAGCGCAGGAGGGGGGCCAAGATCAGGATGCGGATGGCTCATGCCCGACCCCCATGGTCAAATCGCGTTCTCAAAACTCGCAGTTCCTCCCCGTATCTAGTGATCCGTCAACTTCACCCCGCCGGCCACCATGCAAGTACGCAGCTCGGCGATTTGCTTTTCCGTCGCAGGCACCAAGGGCAGGCGCACGGGCCCGGCTTCCACACCCACCATGCTCAGTGCGGCCTTCGCCATGATTGCGCCGCCCGCGCTCATCATGATCCCCTCGACCACGGGGGCCACCTGCCGGTGGATCTCGCGGGCCTGCTCGACGTCGCCGTTGCGATGGAGCTGGATCATGCGGGCGAGCCTGGCACCCACCACGTGGCCGATCACGCTGACGAACCCGGCCGCGCCCAGCGAAAGCCAGGCGAGATTGAGCAGGTCGTCACCGGAGTAGAACGCGAGATCGGTGGCGGTCATCACCTGGCTGCCGCCGAAGAGGTCACCTTTGGCGTCCTTGACGGCGACGATGCGGTCGTGCTGGGCCAGCCGGATCAACGTCGGGGTCTTGATCGGCACACCGCTGCGCCCCGGAATGTCGTACAGCATGACCGGAAGCTCCGTGGCGTCGGCCACCGCGGTGAAGTGCCGGTACAGCCCTTCCTGAGGGGGCTTGCTGTAGTACGGAGTCACCACGAGGAGGCCGTGAGCGCCTTCGCGCGCCGCCTGCCGCGCGAGCTCGACGCTGTGTCGGGTGTCATTGGTGCCGGCCCCGGCCACCACGGTCGCCCGGTCGCCGACGGCCTCCAGGACCGTGCTGAGCAGGTGGGCCTTCTCCTGGTCGGAGGTGGTGGGGGATTCGCCGGTCGTTCCGCTGACGATCAGTCCGTCGTTGTGCTGCTCGTCCACCAGATAGGTGGCGAGCCGCCGCGCCGCCTGATAGTCGACCTCGCCGTCAGAGGTGAACGGCGTGACCATGGCGGTCAGCATGCGGCCGAAGGGGGCGTCGGTGGTTCCTGTTGGCGATGCCATAGTGCGAACGCTACCCGGATTCCGAAATCCCATGGACGCCGCCACCCGGTTTTGCCTGCCTGCAGCCGCCTTTTGTCACACCGGTCCTCCGACATCCCATACAGATCAGGCATCTCACGCCCCGGCGCCACCACATCCGTACCCAGACCTCGGCGGTTTCAGCCGCCAGGGCGGCCGAAACCGCGCCTGCCCAGTATGGTCCGGAAAGCGTGGACTGATCTGGAAGGCGGGATCTGGAGGGGGTTCACCCGACGAACGGGGCGCATCGACCCGAGACACACCTGGCCCGATCATGACCGATGGATGGTGCATCCGTCACCCGCGCTTGACCATCTGCCGCTGCCCGTGATCAAGAGTTCTCGGGGAGTCAGCGATCGATGCCGGCGCAAAGGGCGCCCCGGCAGAAGCCGACGATCAATGGACCCATCCTCCGCAGGACACTCTCGACACGGGCGGCGCGCCCGGAAAGGTCCCGGTCAGCCCTTGTCCACGACCGCTCCAGCCTGGAGAAAGACCTTGGGACGACTCATCGAAGATGGACGGCCATGGTCACATAGGTAGAGGCCGCCGATATGTGCTCGGGGGTACACACATCGACGACCTCTACCGGAGAATCGGCACCCCTTACACCGGCGTTACAGGGTTTCTCCGATAATTTTCCGCTACCGCGAAGTTGGGGCCCCAACAGTCATCGATGACGGACGGTCACCTGCCGAATACGGCAACATGGGGGGACGACTCACACAAACCCTCAGGGATGGACAGTGGCCACCTCAGATCGCGTCTACCTGCGTGTCGTCGAAGACCTCCGGCGGCAGATCCTTGACGGCACCCTTGGACCCGGCGCGGTCATCCCGTCGCGGGCGCAGCTGACCCGCAAGTACCGGGTCGGCGAGACCGCCGCCCGTCACGCTCTCCGGGCGCTGGTCAGCGAAGGTCTCATCATCGGCCGTATCGGTTCGGGCCACTACGTACGCGAGGCGTCCAGGCTCATCCCCTTGCACCGGTGGCGGTTCCTCGACCATGCCACCCCCTTCGCGACCGATCTGCAGTCCCAGGGCAGGCACGTGACCTGGGACTGGCACAGCGAACCCGCCACCGCGGGCTCCGACCTCGCCAGGCGGCTGGGGGTCGCCGCATCGGCGACTGTGACGAGGACTCACTACGTGTTCCGCGGCGACGGCCGACCGCTGCAGCTTGCGACGGCGTACGAACCACTGGGGTTCGCACCGCACGCAGGGGCGGAGCGGACCAGTCTGGTCGCGCGGATGTACGCACACGGCGTGAAGATCACCGAAGTCGTGGAGAGCCTGCACACCCGGGAGCCCGAGCCCAGCGAAAGAGAAGCCCTGGAACTGCCTGCCGGCGTGCACGTCCTCCACGTCGAGCGCACCCACTGGGCCGGCGACCGGCCGGTGGAGACAAGTGACATCATCGTGCCGGGCGACCGCTTCCGCATGGTCTACAGCATCCCCCTCTGAATCCCCTCTGACAGCGGCACCAGCCCCCGTACCACAACGTCCGGCTCCGGCCGGGAGACGTACGAAGGAGTTCGCGTACGGAGTCGCCGCGAACCCATGCACGACACGTCGCCCGAACCTTCCCCCTCGCGCCGCCGTGCGCGCACGCCTCGCTGCGCGGACACCACCGCGCGCGGCGGATCGCACGCGGGGCGGCCGGTTGGCGACGCCACGCGTGGGCATCGCCGGACTCGTCGACGACTGCTGTCACGTACTCCGGGGACCCGGCCGAGCGACGACTCCAGCCGCCCCGCGCCCGCCCTTGGCGAAGGGCGGTGCGTCACCTCACTTCACCCCGCCGACCCCGTCCGGCAGTCGGAGGTACAGGGCCTCGCATCACCCCGTCGGCCCTGTCCGACAGGTGCGAGGGCGGGCCGACCTTTTCCGGGATGCGCGGGATTCGTCACCTCGCATCACCATGCCGGTCATGTCCGGCGGGCGCGAGAGCCACCGCGTGCGGCGAGTGATCGTCACATCGCCCTCTCGGCCATCCGCGAAAGGTGTTTTCGCGGGCGTGCCGGACATCTTGCTCGGTCGCGGAAGCGCAGGTCAGAGGTTGTCGGTGGGCGTTGATACAACCGTTGCGGAGGTGGGGCATGCGGGTCAAGGACTTGCCGAGGCGCGAGCGGCCTCGGGAGCGGCTCATGGAGAGCGGGGCGGCGGCGCTGGCCGACCGGGAGTTGCTGGCGGTGCTGCTCGGCTCCGGGTTCCGGGGAGCCAGCGCGATGGATCTGGCCGCGCGGGTGATCGAGCACTGCGGGGATCTGGACGGGCTGGTTCGATCGGAGCCGCACCGGTTGCTCACCGTGCCGGGGGTGGGCCCGGCCAAGGCGGCGCGGGTGACGGCGGCGTTCCATCTGATCAGGCGGGCCGACGCGGAGCCGGAGCGGGCCAGGATCGCCTGCACGGCGGACCTGGCGGCGGTCGCCGCGCCCATGCTGCGCGGGCATGCGCACGAGCGGCTGGTGGTGGTCGTGTGCGATGTCCGGGGAGCGGTGCTGCGCCGGACGGTGATGACCGAGGGAGGCACGGACCACACGACGGTCCCGATCCGGGAGATCGTGGCGGCGGTGCTCACGTCCGGGGGCGCGCTGTTCGGGATCGCGCACAACCATCCGAGCGGGTCGCTGGATCCCAGCGAGGACGACGTGGTGGTGACGCACCGCCTTCTGGAGGCCGCCGAGACGGTGGGCCTCCGGTTTCTCGATCATCTCATCGTCACGGATGCCGGATGGCGACGGGTTCAGATATAACGCCAATCCGGCAATCACTGGTCTCTTTACTGTCGGAAAACTCGCACACAACGGATTCCGAACGCTCACAACCCCCAAAACGCATGATCCCTACGAAAGCGCGGAAGCGCAGCCTGGCAGGGGAAAGGCATGGCATCCTCTTTCCCGCGGGCAGGCCGTCAAGGACGTCATCGGCCTTTACCCGTACATGGTTCCGCGTCCCCCGGAGGGCGTGGGGCCGTGTCGCCTGCTGCCGGGCATTCTCACTGCGGTCGAAGGCAATCCGTATCGTGGACGAGAGTGCTGGACGGGCATGTCACCCGACAGCAGGCACCCCTGCCCGGCCGGTCACCCGCGTGACCGGCCGGGCAGGACCAACCCGCGCGGTTCTCTGTCCGGTGGCCGCGCGGGACTCCGGCCCCTCCGCTGGTTCTCGGCGCCGGGCAGCCGCCCGGCGCCGAGGACTGTTCACCCCGAAGGAGGCGGACGGATCGTCCTCGACCCGGCCGGGCGTGTCGCCCAGGAAGGCGAACGGTCGCGGCAATCTCCAGGCGAGCCCGCCCTCCCAACGGTCTCTACGGCTGGGCCCTTGGCTCCTTTCCCGCAGGCCGCGGCAGGCGGGTTTCGGTGATGCCGGCGCAGGAGACTGTCGGCTCTGGCGGAACCTGTGCGACTGGGCAGCTCCGCCAGAGCCGCCCCCTCGCAAGCCCCGGCCCGAATCCAGGACTTGCGAGGGGAGCTCGACCCGGCAGGCGCAAAGGGCTGGGATGACGCCTGCCGGGAGTTCGGGGTCAGCGGGCCTCACCGCGCAGCAGCTCGGCCCAGAGGGCGTCGACGACCGCGGCCACGTCACGCCGCGACTCCTCGATCAGCAACCGCTTGTCCAGCCTGCTGATCCGGCGGATGAATCTCACTCCTCCCGCTTGACACAGCTCATAAATGACGGGCCGGCAGTCGCAGGTGTATTCACGCACCTTCATCCGCTCCGTGCGCGGCATGGCGGGGCTCCACTCGATGGGGCAGTAGACGCGTGTGACCGACTGCACGTGTGTGCCTACGCAGTCGACAAGGTTTCGAAGGCCAGAGGGCTCCACCACGAGGAAATCATACGTCTAGTTGTCTGTTGCGGTGGCAAAAGGCCAAGCTTCTGGACCAGAAAGATGAAGCGTTATGTAGAGGCTCGTCCGGCTTCGCCTATCTTGCTATACGTGCTCGACTACGATGGAGACACTCATCTTTACCTGCAGATCGCGGAAATCCTCCGTCAACGGGTCTCCGGCCTGGCGTCGGGGCACCCGGTGCCGAGTGAGGCTGACATCCAGCAGGAGTTCGGCGTCGCTCGGACCACCGCCCGGCGAGCCATTCACATCCTGCGCGAGGAAGGTCTCATCTACACGGTCCAGGGTGAGGGCGCGTTCGTCGGTGCCCCGGACGAAGCGCCGCGCAAGCCTCGCAAGGCCCCGCTCTTCCGGCAGATCGCCGGTGATCTCGCAGACCAGATCAAGGCCGGCCGGTACGCCCCCCGGCGGCCTATCCCCGCGGAGACATCCTTGCTCCAGCAGTACGACTGCGCCCGAGAAACCGTCCGCCGGGCCATGGCGCTCCTGCGCGAACAGGGATGGATCTACACCGTCCCGCAACGAGGCAGCTACGTCTCACCGCGAGAGTCGTGGCCCGAACATTGATTCGACTGGTCGTATGGAAAGGTCTAGACTTGGGTGGTGCTCGATCGCGAAGGTCCCGTCCCCCTCTACGTGCAGGTGGCCGACCTCATTGAGGCCCGCATCCGCAGCGGGGGGCTCCGCGAGGGTGACCCGGTGCCGAGCGAGGCAGCCCTGGAAACCGGCTTCACGATCGCCAGGACCACCGCACGCCGCGTAGCCAGAGAGCTGCGTGATCGCGGACTGGCCTACACACTGCAGGGTGAAGGCACCTTCGTCGGCCCTCCCTGCGTTCCCCGGCAACGCAGGACGGTTCCTCTCTACCATATAATCGCGGCCGACCTCGCGGAACGCATTGGCGAGGGCGCGTTCCGGCCGAACCGGCCGATCCCCAGCGAGAAGTGGTTGATGAACAATTACGGGGTCGCCAAAGCGACGGCTCGCGCGGCTGTCGCCCACCTCCGCAAGCAGGGATGGGTCTTCACCGTCCCGTACCGCGGAACCTACGTCTCGTCCGAGGAACGCTGGCCCACGACACGAAACGACAGGCAGACCACCGTGGTCGAGTCGTCCACCTCACAGCCTTCCGCGCGCCAGTAGGCGCGATGCGCCTCGCGCCAGTGCTCGACGTCCCTGAAGCCCTCGCCCTCACGCCGGTAGTCGAGCTCCAGCAGCCCCGCCGTGGCGCGCTTGGCTCCGGACAGGACCAGCTCGGTCAGGGCGGCGCGCATCTCGCCGGGAAGGCCCAGCTCGATGACGCGCAGCCCGTGCGCTCGCCCCCACACGGCCGGTCAGAATACCGGGATGATCTCCTCGGGGTCGATGATGTTCACCGGCACCCCTTCGAGGTCGAGTTCGGGGATGGCGGGGAAGGCGATGCCCCAGCGTTCGACGATGGCGCGGATCTTGGCCATGGCCACCCGCCAGTTGTCCGCCTGTTCCTCGTACGAGAGCACGCCGAGCCCCGCGTCGCGGGCGTGGTCCATGAGGACGCGGTGGTTGGCCAGGAAGTAGGGCGGCAGTTCCCAGAAGCCTTCCGGCGGCTCCCAGAGGATCATCGACAGGAACACGAAGCCCGCCCGCAACTGGCGGGTGATCAGGGTGCGGGTCTCGTCGGTGAGTCCCGGCCATTCGTTCTCCAGGATCGTCATGCAGATCTGGAGGTGGCGGGACTCGTCGCGGCCGATGCGCTGGAACATCTCCTGGAAAACGGGGTGCTGAGTGCCCGACGCCATGCCGCGGAACAGCGTCGAGGCGGCCATCTCGCCCATCATGAAACTGGTGAAGAGCACCGGGAGCGAGTACTTGCCCACCGCGGAGCTGTAGCCGGTCCAGTAGCGGCCGCCGTTGTGGTAGAGCCAGCCGATGTTGTTGTGCGCGGCCTTCTCCAGGTCGTCGGCGGGGCTCCAGTCGAGCGGGCCGCCGGGCCAGAGGCGGGCGATGGTGCGCTGGCAGCATTCCTCGTGGTTCATCTCGTCTCGGGTGATCGAGAAGAAGCACTTCCTGACCGGGTCCTCCTCGTGCTTCTCGAACGCCGAGATGGTGGCCCGGGCGAACACCGCCGGGCCGGAGGCGTCGAAGTTGGCCAGCACGGCGAACCAGTACATGATGCCCAGCCGCTGCTCGCGCGTGAAGTCGTCCGGATCGAGGCCGTCCCAGGGGAGGTCGGCCGGGTTCCAGACCATGCGCTTGGACTTCTCGTAGATCGCGGCGAGTTTCTCGGTCTCGACGCGCCATTCCATCGGGTAGATGTTCGGCTGCGGGATCTCCGGCGCCGGCCAGAACCCGCCTTCGGGGATCGTGAGGTCCGCCATGTGTGACACCTCCTCCCCCATCCTGCGGTCTGGCGTCACGGCTTTCAAGTACGGGCGCGCTGGGTGACGGCGACGCACACGAGCACCGCCAGTGCCGCCGCCACCGTGGCGGGGCCGTACCTCTCGCCCATCAGGAACCACGCCCACACCAGCGTGAGCAGCGGCTGGGTCAGCTGCGTCTGACCCGCGCGGGCGATGCCGCCTCTGGCCAGGCCCGCGTACCAGGGGATGAAGCCGAGGAACATCGAGATCAGTGCCACGTACGCGAAGCCCGCAAGGGCGGGCGGCGTAGGCGTGATGGGCGTGACGGCGGCCAGGACGGCGCTGACGGGGACCGTGACCGGGAGGGACAGGACGAGCGCGTACGAGACGACCTGCCAGCCGGGCGTGTGCCGGGCGAGCCGCCCGCCCACGGTGTAGCCGACGGCGGCCGAGAGGAGGGCGCCGACCAGGAGGAGATCGGGCCAGGCGGCGGTGGTCTCGGTCCGGGTGAAGGTGAAGACGGTGATGACCAGTGCGCCCGCCCCGGACGCCGCCCAGAACACCGGCCGGGGCCGCTCCCCGGCCATCAGCACGGCGCAGACGGCGGTAGCGGCGGGCAGCAGGCCGATGACGACGGCGCCGTGCGCGGTGCTCGCGCCGAGGTGCAGGGCCAGGCCGCTGAAGACGGGGAAGCCGAAGACCACGCCGAGGGAGATGAGCCCGTACGCGCGCCAGTGCGCACGGGGCGGCAGCGCCGGGAGCCCGGCGGCTTTGAGGCACACGAGCGCGACGGCCCCGGCGACGGCGGCCCGGCCGATCGCGACGAGCCAGGGGTCGAAGCCCTCCATGGCGTAGACGGTGCCGGGGAGGGAACCGGAGAAGGCGAGCACGCCGAGGAAGGCGAGCATGGTGCCCCCGCTCTCGGCGGCCCGCCGGCGCTCCCCCACAGACTCCTGGGCGGGGAGCGCTACACCCTTCGCGACAGTAGCGCTACTCTTGTCTCTCATGGATCATGATAGCAGTATCGCCCAGATCGCCGCGATGCTGCGGGACGAGATCTCCCGGCTGCGGCCGGGCGATCGGTTGCCGTCCAGCCGGGAGATCATGCGGCGGCACGGAGTGAGCCCCGTGACGGTCTCCCGGGCGCTGGGGCAGCTCGCCGCCGAGGGCAGGGTGATCACCAGGCCGGGCAGCGGGGCGTTCGTCGCCCAGCGCCGGGAGCCGGCACGGGACAGCGCCGATCTTTCGTGGCAGACGGTGGCGCTCGGTGACCGGGTGGTCGACGACGAAGCCATCGCGGCGCTGCTCTCCCCGGCTCCCGAGGGGGTGGTGCCGCTGACGAGCGGTTACCTGCCCCTGGGGCTGCGGCCGGACCGGCAGCTCGCGGCGGCGGCCGTCCGGGCGATGCGCCGGCCGGGCGTGTGGGCGACGCCGCCGCTGAGCGGGGTGGACGAGCTGCGCCGGTGGTTCGCGCTGCAGGCGGGCGGCGACGTGACGGCCGGCGACGCGCTGATCGTCAGCGGCGGGCAGGCGGCGCTCAGCCACGCCTTCCGCGCGCTGGCCGCTCCGGGCACCCCGGTGCTCGTGGAGACCCCGACCTACCCCGGCGCGCTGGCCACGGCCAAGGCGGCCGGGCTGCGGGCCACGGCGGTGCCGATGGACCAGGAGGGGGTGCGGCCCGACCTGCTGGCCGAGGCGTTCGCGGTGACGGGGGCGCGGGTGTTCCTGTGCCAGCCGACGCTGCACAACCCCACCGGCGTCACCCTCACCCTCGAACGGCGCCGCCAGGTGCTGGACGTGGCCAGGGCGGCGGGCGCGTTCGTGATCGAGGACGACTACGCGCGCTGGCTGACCCCGCAGGCGCCGCCGTCCCTGGTGTCCATGGACGGTCACGGGACCGTGGTGCACATCCACTCGCTCACCAAGATCCTGTCGCCGAGCATGCGGCTGGCGGCGGTGGTCGCGCGCGGGCCGGCGGCGCACCGGCTGCGGGCCGCGCAGTTGGTGGAGTCGTTCTTCGTGGCCCGGCCGCTGCAGGAGGCGGCGGTGGAGTTCGTCGGGTCGCCGGCGTGGCGGCGGCACCTGGCGACGGTGCACGCCGAGATCGCCACCCGCCGCGACGCGCTCGCCGCGGCCCTGGCCGCGCGGGTGCCGCGAGCGGAGCCGTACGTGCTGCCGATCGGAGGGATGCACCTGTGGCTGCGGCTGCCGGCGGAGACCGACGAGCGGGCGCTGGTGGAGGCCGCCAAGCGGAACGGGGTGCTGGTGAGCGCGGGCCGCATGTACTACCCCGCGGAGCCGCCCGGCCCGCACCTCAGGGTGACCCACATCGCGGCGGCGGGCGTGGCGGAACTGGCGGAGGGCGTCCGCCGGCTCGCGGAGTCCCTGCCCTGACCCCTCTGCGCGGCGCGGACGATCGTACGGGACGGCGGGCGGGATGTCTGTGAGGTCCGGAAGATCATGAAGCGAGTAGAGTGTTCCCCATGGAGGCGTCGGCCGAGCTGGTGCGCGATTTCGTGAACACCTACAGCGTCGAGGCCGATGCCGACGACCTGGGAACCCCCGCCGAGCTCGCCCTCTGGTTACGCGAACGGGCGCTCACCGGCCCAGGTGATCGCGCCACCGACGACGACCTGGCGCTGGCCGTGGCCCTGCGGGAGGGACTCAGGGTGGCGCTGAGGCGCGACGGCCGGCGGCCGGAGCTGCCGGTGTTGCCGCTGCGAGTGACCGTCGGGCGGCGGCCGGAACTGGCGCCGATCGGGGCCGGGGTGCCGGCCGGGCTGGCCAGGATCGCGGCGGCGGCGGCCGGCGACTCCTGGGACCGGCTGAAGGTGTGTGCCGAGGACGGGTGCCAGTGGGCGTTCGTGGACGTCACCAGGAACCGTTCTCGATCATGGTGCTCGATGCGGGTGTGCGGCAACCGCACTAAAACGCGGGCATACCGGGCGAGGAAGCAGGGTTCGCGTCCTCGCCCAGGGTCAAACACCGATACGGTGTAACTCGTGCCTTGTGGCACGAACGGCAGGCGAAGGAGCGGGCCGAGATGGCAGACGTAGGCGTCCGGGCGGCCCGGCGCGAGGATGTGCTCCAGGTGGCGAACGTGCAGGTGCGCGCCTGGCGCTACGGCTACCGGGAGTTCCTGCCCGAGGGTCCCCTCGAGCAGATGACGGGCCCGGCGGCCGAGAAGATGTGGCTGCGCCAGTGGGACGAGGCGATCGCCGCCCCGCCCACGTCCCGGCACCGCGTTCTGGTGGCGGTGGAGACCATCCTCGACACGGAGGGCTTCCCGGCGCTGGGCGTGGGCGGCGCCAACATGCCGATGACGCCCCGCGGCGGCGAGCGCGTGGTGGGCCTGGCCTCCCACTCCCCCGCCGAGGACCCCGACCTCGACCCGACCGAGGTCGCGGAGATGCTGACGCTGCTGGTCGACCCCGACTTCGTGCGCCGCGGCCACGGCAGCCGACTGCTCAACGCCACCGTCGACTACCTTCGCGAAGACGGCTACCGGCAGATCGCCACCTGGGTGTTCGCCGACAACTACCCTGTCCTCGGCTTCCTGGAGTCCGCGGGCTGGGGCGAGGACATGGCCGAGCGGGTGCTCGACATGGGACGCCCGATCCGCATGGTCAGGCTCACCACCGACATCAGCTAGAGGTCTCTGCGCAATGGCAACCCCTGCTCAATGGCTCGCGGGAGCGCGCCCGCGCACCCTGCCGAACGCGATCGTGCCGGTCATGGCGGGCACCGGCGTGGCCATCGGCGAGGGCGGCTTCAGTTGGTGGCGGGCAGTGCTGGCGCTGCTCGTGGCGCTGCTGCTGCAGATCGGCGTCAACTACGCCAACGACTACAGCGACGGCATCCGCGGCACCGACGACGAGCGGGTCGGCCCGATGCGACTGGTGGGCTCGCGGGCGGCCACCCCGCGCCAGGTGCTGACGGCCGCGCTGGGCTGCTTCGCCGCCGCGGCGGTGCTCGGGCTGGTCCTGGTGGTGGTTACGCGGGCGTGGTGGGTGCTGCTGGTGGGCGCGGCGGCGATCGCCGCGGGCTGGTTCTACACCGGCGGCAGCCGCCCCTACGGTTACCGGGCGCTGGGCGAGGCGTCGGTGTTCGTGTTCTTCGGCGTGGTGCCGGTGGTCGGCACGGCGTTCGTGCAGACCGAGCAGTTGTCGTGGGCGGCGCTGGTGGCGTCGGTGCCGGTCGGGCTGCTGTCCTGTTCGATGCTGGTGGTCAACAACCTGCGCGACGTCGCCACCGACGGGGAGTCGGGCAAGCGGACGCTGGCGGTGGTGCTGGGCGCGCCGCGCACCCGTACGCTCTACGCGGCCTGCCTGGTGGTGCCGTTCGTGGTCGCGGCGGCGATGGTGCCGCTCGCGCCCGCCGCCGCGCTCGCGGTGCTCGCCGCCCCGCTGGCGATCTCACCGGTCCGTACGGTCCTCGCCGGCGCGGCCGGGCCAGCACTGATCACGGCCCTGCAGCAGACGGGCAGACTGCAACTCGCGTACGGGGCGCTCCTGTCCATCGGCCTGGCCGTCTCGCTCTGACCTCAGGGACGTTACCTTTCCCTTGTCCTGGGCAGTCCATGACCGGTAGGCGTAAAGCCCTGTCGTTCAGAGGTTGACTGGTCCGCCGGCCTACCGGTCCAGAGGCTTCATACGCGAGGTTAAGGCGTTGGACCCGCTCAATCCCCACACGGTGGACGCAGCGTTCGGGCGGTCACTCGGCGAGATCCTCACCGTCGCGGCCGGTGCCATGCCCGGCGGCCCGCCGGCGAGCCTGGTCCTGGCCGGAGAGGACGGCCCGCGCACCGTGGCGTCCTCCGTCCCCGGCGCGGCCGTCCTGGACGCCCTGCAGTTCGGCGTCGGCGTGGGCCCGTGCCTGGAGGCGCTCGCCAGCGGCGAGGCCGTCTGGTCCGACGACCTGGCGGGCGAGACCCGCTGGGGCGGCCTGTCCGCCGAGTTGGCCGCGCAGGGCGTCCGGAGCGTCCACGCGCGACCGCTGACCTTCGACGGCCGCGTCCACGGCACGCTGAACCTCTACGCGGAGCGGGCGGGCGGCTTCCCCGCCGAGACGCTGACCGTGTCCGCCGTGACCGCCGGCCAGGCGGCGGTGCTGTATGACGCGGTGCGGCGGGCCGCCCGGCTGGACGAGGTCATCGCCCAGCTCCGCGAGGCGCTCGACAAGCGGGCGGTCATCGACCAGGCGCTCGGCATCATCATGGCCCGGCGGCAGTGCACCGCCTCGGCGGCCTTCGACCTGCTGCGACGCGGATCGCAGCAGCGCAACGTGAAGGTGCACCAGGTAGCCGCCGACCTCGTGGAAGCGGTCACCGGCCAGCCCCCGCAGCCGTCCCGCTTCCACGACCCGCCCGCTGCCTGCAACGCGAGCCGGACCGTGCCTCGATAGTTCCCCGCTTCCCAGCGGTACCGATCCTGCTACGCTCCCGTCAGCGCGGCTTCAGCCGAGGGTCGCCGCCATGGCCACGCGGGGCGCCACCTCGATGCCCATCTCGCGCTCGCGGGCCACCAGCGCGCGCAGCTCCGGCCCCCATGAAGGCTCCGGCCACACCACGAAGCCGTGGCGCTCGTACCAGGGCGCGTTCCACGGCACGTCCCTGAACGTCGTCAGCGTCACCGCGGGCGTCCCCGCCGCGCGGGCGTGGTCCAGCACCGCCTCGATCAGGCGTCCGCCGATGCCCTGCCGCATCCGGTCGGGGTGGACGGCGAGCTGCTCCAGGTGGAGGTTGCCGTCGACGCGGGAGAGGAGCGCGAAGCCGGCCGGCGGGTCGCCCTCGACGAGCACCGAGGACGGGTCGCGGACCTCTTCGATCATGGTCGTGCCGGCCGGGAAGGTGATGCCCACCTGCTCGAAGAGCCCGTCGGCGGCCACCTCTACGGCGGCCAGGCCGGGCAGGTCCCCGGCGTCGGCCCATCTCACCATGGCGACACGATCTCACGCGTCCGTGGCTCGCCGCCTCCGGATATCGGGGCGACGGTCTATCGGGGCGACGGTCAGAGGTCGAGCAGGCGCTCCAGGCCCACGGTCAGCCCCGGCAGCTCGCCCACCCGCCGCACGCCGAGCAGCACGCCGGGGGTGAACGCGGCGCGGTCCATCGTGTCGTGGCGGATGGTGAGGGTCTCGCCGCCGCCGCCGAGCAGCACCTCCTGATGGGCGATGAGCCCGGCCAGGCGAACGGCGTGCACGCGGACGCCGTCGACGTCGGCGCCGCGCGCCCCGTCGAGCTCGGCGCTGGTGGCGTCGGGCATGGGGCCCACCCCGGCCTTGGCGCGGGCCTCGGCCACCAGCTCGGCGGTGCGCCGGGCGGTGCCCGAGGGGGCGTCGGCCTTGTTGGGGTGGTGCAGCTCGATGATCTCCACGGAGTCGAAGTGGCGGGCGGCCTGCTGGGCGAAGTGCATCATGAGCACGGCCGCGATGCCGAAGTTGGGGGCGATCAGGCAGTTGGTGCCGGGCGAGCTCGCCAGCCAGTCCCGCACGGCGTCGAGCCGCGCGGCGTCGAAGCCGGTGGTGCCGACCACCGGATGGATGCCGTGGGCGATCGCCCACTCCAGGTTGCCCATCACCACGTCGGGATGGGTGAAGTCGACCACCACCTCGGCGCCTTCGAGGCCCTCGATCGGGTCGTCCTTGTCGATCGCGGCCACCAGCTCCAGGTCGGAGGCCGCCTCGACCGCCTTGCACACCTCGACGCCCACGCGGCCGCGGGCGCCGAGCACACCTACCTTGATCACGGGCTCAACCCTATACCAGAGGTCTCAGGCGATGGCGTGGGAGAAGTCCTTGTCGCCGTACGGGCCGATCACGGCGAGCGTGAGCGGCCGGTTGAACACATCGCCGGCGACCGCGGAGATCTCCTCGGCGGTGACCGCCTCGATGCGGGCCAGGACCTCGTCCACCGACAGCAGCTCGTCGTACACCAGCTCGTTCTTGCCGATGCGGGACATGCGTGAGCCGGTGTCTTCGAGGCCGAGCACGAGGCCGCCGCGCATCTGGCCCTTGCCGCGGACGATCTCCTCCTCGGTCAGGCCTTCGGCCACCACCCTGGCCACCTCGTCCCGGCAGATCTTGAGCACGTCGTCGATCTTGGAGGGGAGGCAGCCGACGTAGATGCCGAACTGGCCCGTGTCGGCGTAGGCGGAGGTGTAGCTGTAGGCGGAGTAGGCCAGGCCGCGCTTCTCCCTGATCTCCTGGAAGAGCCGCGACGACATGCCGCCGCCGAGCGCGGCGTTGAGCACGCCGAGGGCGAAGCGCCGCTCGTCGGTGCGGGCCATGCCGGTCGTGCCGAGCACCAGGTTGGCCTGCTCGGTCGGCCGGTCGAGGACGCGCACGCCGGATCGGGTCTCGGCGCCGGGGCCGCTGGTGCGCGGCGGGGCGGACGTGGCGGGGCCCTGGAGGGCGCCCGCCCGCTCGTAGGCCCGCGCGACGAGCTCCACGACGTCCTCGTGGCGGATGTTGCCCGCCACGGAGACGACGGTGAGCGGCGGCTGGTAGTAGCGGCCGTAGTACTCGGCGATCCGGTCGCGGCCGAGCGCGTTGATCGAGTCGGCGGTGCCGAGGATCGGCCGGCCGATCGGCGAGTCACCGTAGAGTGCCACCGCGAACTGCTCGTGCACCACGTCGGACGGGTCGTCGTCGTGCATGGCGATCTCCTCCAGGATCACGCCGCGCTCGGACTCGACGTCCTCCCGGTCGATGAGCGAGCTGGTCACCACGTCGGCGAGGACGTCCACCGCGATCGGCAGGTCCTCGTCGAGCACCCGCGCGTAGTAGCAGGTGTACTCCTTGGCGGTGAAGGCGTTGATCTCGCCCCCGATGCCCTCGATGGACGCCGAGATCTCCATGGCGTCCCTCGTGGGCGTGCCCTTGAACAGCAGGTGTTCCAGGAAGTGGGTGGCCCCCGTGTGTTCGGGGTCCTCGTCGCGTGAGCCGATGCCGACCCACATGCCGACCGCGACGCTGCGCACGGTCGGCATGGTCTCGGTCACCACGCGCAGGCCTCCGGGGAGGGTGGTGCGCTTGACCACCCCCGCGCCGTCACGGCCGGGGTGCAGCGTGGTCGTGGTCACGGGGCCTCCTTCGCCGGCCCCGCGACCACGGCGCCGTGTCTGTGTGTCGCCGTCACGAGTTGCGGTCGTCACCCTCGGAGCCGCTGCCGCGAGTGCGGACGCGGGTGCGGGTGCGGCGCGGACGGTCGGACTTGTCGCCGCCGTCGGCCGCGGAGGCCGCGGGGGCCGCGGGGCCCTCGGCCTGGCCGTCGTCGCCGGACTCGCCCCTGGCCTCCTTCTCGGCGGCCTCTTTCTCGATGACCTCGACGGGCACCAGCGACAGCTTGCCGCGCTGGTCGATCTCGGCGATCTCCACCTGGACCTTCTCGCCGACGCTCATGACGTCCTCGACGTTCTCGATGCGCTTGCCGCCGTGCAGCTTGCGGATCTGGGAGACGTGCAGCAGGCCGTCCTTGCCGGGCATGAGCGAGACGAACGCGCCGAAGGCGGCGATCTTCACGACCGTGCCCAGGTAGCGCTCGCCGACCTCGGGCATGTGCGGGTTGGCGATCGCGTTGATCGCCGACCGCGCGGCCTCGGCCGAGGTGCCGTCGGTGGCGCCGATGTAGATGGTGCCGTCGTCCTCGATGGTGATCTCGGCGCCGGTGTCGTCCTGGATCTGGTTGATCATCTTGCCCTTCGGGCCGATGACCTCACCGATCTTGTCGACCGGGACCTTGATGGTGATGATGCGCGGCGCCGTCGGGTTCATCTCCGCCGGGGAGTCGATGGCCTCCTGCATCACCTCGAGGATCGCCAGCCGGGCGCCCTTGGCCTGCTTGAGCGCGCCCGCCAGGACCGAGGCGGGGATGCCGTCGAGCTTGGTGTCGAGCTGCAGGGCGGTGATGACGTCCCTGGTGCCGGCGACCTTGAAGTCCATGTCGCCCATCGCGTCCTCGGCGCCGAGGATGTCGGTCAGGGTGACGTAGGTGTCGCCCTCGCCGATCAGGCCCATCGCGATGCCCGCGACCATCTCCTTGAGCGGCACGCCGGCGTCGAGCAGCGACATCGTGGACGCGCAGACCGAGCCCATCGAGGTCGAGCCGTTGGAGCCGAGCGCCTCGGAGACCTGGCGGATCGCGTACGGGAACTCCTCGCGCGACGGCAGGACCGGGATCAGCGCCCGCTCGGCGAGCGCGCCGTGACCGATCTCGCGCCGCTTGGGCGAGCCCACCCGGCCGGTCTCACCGGTGGAGTAGGGCGGGAAGTTGTAGTTGTGCATGTAGCGCTTGGTCCGCTCGGGGTTGAGCGTGTCGATGACCTGCTCCATGCGCAGCATGTTGAGGGTGGTGATGCCCATGATCTGGGTCTCGCCGCGCTCGAACAGGGCCGAGCCGTGCACCCGGGGCACCACGTGGACCTCGGCGGACAGCGCGCGGATGTCCTTGGTGCCGCGGCCGTCGATGCGCACGCCCTCCTTGATGACCCGCTCGCGCATGAGCTTCTTCATCAGCGAGCGGAAGGCGGCGGAGATCTCCTTCTCGCGGCCCTCGAACTCGGGCAGCAGCTTCTCGCCGGCCAGGGCCTTGACCCGGTCGAGCTCGTTCTCGCGCTCCTGCTTGCCGGCGATGGTGAGCGCGGCGGCCAGCTCGTTCTTCACCGCGGCCTCCACGGCGGCCAGGACGTCGTCTTGGTAGTCGAGGAAGAGCGGGTACTCGGCGGTCTCCTTGGCGGCGACCCGCGCGATGCGGGACTGCGCCTCGCACAGCACCTTGATGAACGGCTTGGCGGCCTCAAGGCCCTCGGCCACGGTCTCCTCGGTGGGCGCGACCGCGCCTTCGGCGACCAGCTTGAGGGTGTCGCGGGTGGACTCGGCCTCCACCATCATGATGGCGACGTCGCCGTCGGCGAGCACCCGCCCGGCCACGACCATGTCGAACGTGGCCCGCTCCAGCTCGTGGTGGGTCGGGAAGGCCACCCACTGGCCCTCGATCAGGGCGACGCGGACGCCGCCGATCGGGCCGGAGAACGGCAGGCCGGCGAGCTGGGTGGACAGCGACGCGGCGTTGATCGCCACCACGTCGTAGAGGTGCTCGGGGTTGAGCGCCAGGATGGTGGCGACCACCTGGATCTCGTTGCGCAGGCCCTTGACGAACGAGGGGCGCAGCGGCCGGTCGATCAGCCGGCAGGTGAGGATGGCGTCCTCGGACGGCCGGCCCTCACGGCGGAAGAACGAGCCGGGGATGCGGCCCGCGGCGTACATGCGCTCCTCGACGTCCACGGTGAGCGGGAAGAAGTCGAGGTTCTCCCGCGGCTGCTTGGACGCGGTGGTCGCGGACAGCACCATCGTGTCGTTGTCGAGATAGGCGACGGCGCTGCCGGCCGCCTGGCGCGCGAGTCGGCCGGTCTCGAACCGGATTGTGCGTGTGCCGAAAGAGCCGTTGTCGATGACGGCTTCAGCGGTGTGGACACCCTCCACGGGGGACCTCCTTGGTCAGTCGGTCTCCCGCGCCCATTTCACCGGCACCCTCGTGCGTCACGGGAATGGTGCCGCCCCACCGTCATGACAGGTGGAGACTTTCGGCGGCAGTCCGTCGTACGGACTTCCCATGTGTAGGTGCAGCGCCGGTCTTCGATCGAAGCGCCCGGTCATATACCGGAAGCCACTACCGAGGACCGGCCCGCAGGCGTCGCGGGTCGCATGGTGCTGAGCGGACGCGGGGGCTTTCAGTGTCTCGGTTATTCAGTTGTACGTCAGGCGCGCGGCCCTCGGCCACGGGACTCGCCGGACGAATAGCAGAAGGGAGCGGCGTCCTCCGCCGCTCCCTTCTATGTTATCGGCGCAGGCCGAGTCGCTCGATGAGCGAACGGTAACGCGCGATGTCGACATTCTGCAGGTACTTCAGCAGGCGACGGCGGCGGCCCACGAGGAGCAGCAGGCCACGACGGCTGTGGTGGTCGTGCTTGTGGGTCTTGAGGTGCTCGGTCAGCTCGCTGATGCGCTTGCTCAGCAGGGCGATCTGCACCTCGGGGGACCCGGTGTCACCGTCGGTCGTCGCGTATTCGGCGATGATGGTCTTCTTGGCAGCGGTGTCGAGCGACACGGCTCTCCTTACGAGCTACGGGCACGCGCGGATGTGAAGGTGCGAACGACCGTGCGTGCCTACAGTCGCCGCGTCGAAGGCCTTCAGGGCAGCGCACGGCGCCGCCGTCACAGAGCCGACATGTAAGACTACCATCACGGAACCGATGCCCGCGCGAAGGCGCGCAGCCTACACGTACTGCGCCACGTACTCCCCCGCGGGCTCGATGGGCTGGATGACGTCGATGAGGACCCCGTTGGGGTCGGCCACGATGAAGTGCCGCTGGCCGAAGTCCTCACTGCGCAGCGGCAGCGCGGGGGCGAGCCCCTCGCCCGTGACGAGCCGCTCCCACTCGGCGTCGGCGTCGCCGACCTCGAAGTTGAGCAGCAGCCCGGCCGCCTTCTTACGGTACCCCTCGGGCAGCGTGGGGTGCATGTGGTCGAGCAGGGCCAACTCGTACGCGTCGCGCCTGAGGCTGATGTACCAGTCGGCTTCGAAGGTGACCTCGAACCCGAACAGCCGCACGTAGAAGTCGCGCGACTCGGCCACCTTGTCGGTGCAGATCACCGGATAGAAGCTGGTCAGCTCCATGATCCCTCCTGTTCGCATACCGTCGGTATGTGAAGGTACACTAGTTCGCGTACCATCGGTATGTCAACAGGGACGGGCGCCATGACGAGAACCAGGGCCGAGCAGCGCGAGGCGACCAGGCGCGCGCTGGTCGCGGTCGGCAGGCGGCTCTTCGCGGGCAGGGGCTACGCCGCGGTGGGCCTGGCGGAGATCGTGAGGGAGGCGGGGGTGACCAAGGGCGCGCTCTACCACCACTTCGACGGCAAGGCGGCGCTGTTCCGCGCGGTGCTGGAGGAGGTGCAGCAGGAGATGGGGGCCCGGGTGGCGGCCGAGGCCGACGCGGAGGGCGACCCGTGGGAGCAGCTCAAGGCCGGATGCGCCGCGTTCGTGCGGGCCGCCGCCGACCCCGACGTGCAGCGGATCATGCTCATCGACGGCCCGGCCGTGCTCGGCTGGAACGAGTGGCGGGCGATAGACGAGGCCACCTCCGCCCGCCACCTGGGCGAGGCGCTCGCGGCGCTCGCCGAGGCGGGCACGATCGCGCCCCACCCGGTCGCCCCGCTCACCCGGCTGCTGTCGGGGGCGATGAACGAGGCGGTGCTGTGGCTGGCCCAGCCGCAGGCCCGGCCCGGCGACCTGGACGACACGCTGGCCGCGCTGTCACGGCTGCTGGACGGGCTGAAGGTCAGGACGTGAGGCGGCGGACCTCGTCGACGTCGGCGTGGATCTGGCCGACGAGCTCCTCGATCGAGTCGAACCGGGTGTTGCCCCGCAGCCTGGCGGCGAAGTCGACCGCCACGTGCACCCCGTACAGGTCCAGGTCGTCGCGGTCGAGCGCGTACGCCTCGACCGTGCGCGGCACCCCCTCGAACGTCGGGTTGGTGCCCACCGAGATCGCGGCCGGCCAGCGCTCGCCCTCGTAGAGGGCGGGCAGGTTGGCCACGGGCACGCACTCCAGCCACCCCGCGTAGACCCCGTCGGCCGGGATGGCGGTCTGCGGCGGCGTCTCGACGTTGGCGGTCGGGAAGCCGAGCTGCCGGCCGCGCTGGTAGCCGCGCACCACCACGCCCTCCACCCGGTGCGGCCTGCCCAGCCCGTCGGCGGCGCCGGCCACGTCGCCCGCGACCAGCCGCTCGCGGATCAGCGTCGAGGACACGCCCTCGACCAGCGGCACCCCTTCGGCCGCGAAATCGTACTTCTCCCCCAGCGCGCGCAGCGTCTCGACGTCGCCCGCCGCGTCGTGGCCGAACGAGAAGTCCGCCCCCACCACGACCGCCGCCGCGCGCAGCCGCTCGGCGAGCACCGTCCGCGCGAACTCCGCCGGGCCGAGCCTGGCCAGCTCCAGGGTGAAGGGCAGCACGACCACCTCGTCCACGCCCAGCTCGCGCAGCAGGCCGGACCTGCGCTTGGCCGTGGCCAGGCGCAACGGCCGGTAACCGGGGCGCACGACCTCCTCGGGAGGCGGCTCGAAGGTCAGCGCGACCGTGCGCAGGCCACGCTCGGCGGCGGTCTCCACGGCCCGCTCGACCACCCGCCGGTGGCCGCGATGCACGCCGTCGAACACGCCGATCGTGACGACCGACCGCTCCGAATCCCGCACGCCCGCCCCCATTCCCCTCATCCCGGATCGACCCTCCAAGACTGCCATGCGCCGTCCCGTCGCCCGCAACCGAGGGCGGTACGATCCGCTGCATGCCTCGATACGCGCTGCTGATCCTGCCTGCCTTCAACCGGGTCTACGCCGACAGCGCGCCCCGCCTGACCCGCGCCGAGCTGGCCGTCTTCGCCGAGCGCGGGCTGACGGCCGACGTGCCCGCCATCGAGGAGACCCGCATCGGCGGGCTGCCGTACGTCACCTTCACCACCTCGGCGCCGCTCTCCGGCGCGGACGTGGCGCTGCTGTCCAACCTGTCGTCGGTCTACGCGCTGTTCGAGGTGGAGGGCGAGCTGCTGCGGCCGGTGGAGCTCAGCCCGCTCGACCGGCTGAGCAGCGACCTGCTCACCATCCAGAAGTACGCCGGCAAGACCAACGAGCACTTCACCAAGCTGCTGCTCAACGTCACCGTGCTGGCCTCCGGCTTCCCGCTCGGCGGCGGGCTCGCCGTCCTCGACCCGCTGTGCGGCCGCGGCACCACCCTCAACCAGGCCCTCATGTACGGCTACGACGCCTACGGGCTCGACCACGACGGCAAGGACTTCGAGGCCTACTCCGGGTTCCTGCGCACCTGGCTGAAGAACAAGCGGCTCAAGCACACCGCCGAGACCACGCCCGTACGCCGGCAGCGGGCGCTGGTCGGGCGGCGGCTGGACGTGGTGTTCGGCGTGACCAAGGAGGCCTACAAGGCGGGCGAGACCCAGAAGGTCACCGTGGTCAACGCCGACACCGTGCGCGCCAGGGAGTTCTTCAAGCCGCACTCCTTCCACGCCGTCGTCACCGACGCGCCCTACGGGGTGCAGCACGGCAGCAAGGGCGGCGCGGGACTGTCGCGCAGCCCGCTGGAGCTGCTGGAGCGCGCCGTCCCGGGCTGGGCCGAGCTGCTGAAGCCCGGCGGCGCGCTGGGCGTCTCCTGGAACACCTACGGCGGCGGCCGCGACGAGCTGGCCCGGATCCTCACCGGAGCGGGCCTCGACGTGGTCGACCATCCCGACTTCGAGCACTGGGTCGACCAGGCGATCGTGCGCGACATCATGGTGGCGCGCAAGCCCGGCTAGGAGACGAAGACGGCCAGCGGCTTCGACAGCCGGCCCTGCTCCTCCACCAGCGCCAGCAGCTCGCCGTCGGGGCCGAACATGCCGATCGGGCCCTTGCCCAGCCCGGCCGCGGGCAGCCGGCCGCCGTGCCTGACCACCCTGGCCTCCTCCACGCTCACGTCCCGGCGCGGGAACGCCGCCGCCACGGCCTCGCCGATCGGCAGGATCTCGCACTTCTCCGCGAGCTGGTCGAGGGTCCTGGCCCGGTCGAGCCCGTACGGGCCGACGTGGGTGCGGCGCAGCGCCGTCAGGTGGCCGCCGACGCCGAGCCCGGCGCCCAGGTCGCGGGCCAGGGCGCGGATGTAGGTGCCGGACGAGCAGCGCACGGTGGCGTCCACGTCGACCACGTCCCCCTGCCGCCGGAGGTCGCCGATCGCGAAGTCGTACACGGTCACCGGCCGCGCGGCCAGCTCCACCCCTTCACCGGCGCGGGCCAGCTTGTAGGCCCGCTCGCCGTTGACCTTGATCGCGCTCACCTGGGGCGGGATCTGCATGATCTCGCCGGTGAGCGCGGCCACGCCCTCCCGGATCCGCTCCTCGGTCACATCCGCGGCCGAGGAGGTCGCGGTGACCTGGCCCTCGGCGTCGTCGGTGTTGGTGGTCACGCCCAGCCGGATCGTGGCCGTGTACACCTTCTGGGTCAGCGCCAGGTGCCCGAGCAGCCTGGTCGCCTTCTCCACGCCGACCACCAGCACGCCGGTCGCCATCGGGTCGAGCGTGCCGGCGTGCCCGACCCTGCGGGTGCCGGCCAGGCGGCGCAGCCTGGCCACCACGTCGTGGGACGTCCACCCGGCGGGTTTGTCGACGATGATCAAGCCGCTTTCGGCCATCACGCCTCTCTCAGCAGGGCCCGGAACTTCGCCATCGTGGCGTCGGGACTGTCGTACGAGGTGAAACCGGCCGCGTTGTGGTGGCCGCCGCCGCCCAGCGCGGCGCACACGTGCGCCACGTCCACGCGGCCCTTGGAACGGGTCGACACCTGCCAGGCGCCCTGGTCGTCCTCCTTCAGCACCGCCGCCACGTCGGCGTCGTCGGTGCGCCGCACCACGTCGATGATGCCTTCGAGCTCCGAGTACGGCAGCCCGTACGCGGCCCGGTCGACCCGGGTCACGTACGTCCACACCAGGCCGTCGTCCAGCACGGCCCGGTCCAGCGCGGAGGCCAGCACCTTGAGATAGCCGAACGGGGCGCGGTCCCACAGCTCCCTGGCGATCTCGTCGGTGTGCAGCCCGGTCGCCACCAGCCGGGCCGCCATCTGGTGCGCGGCCGGGCTGGTGGAGGAGTGGCGGAAGGAGCCGGTGTCGGTGACCAGCCCCGCGTACAGGCAGGTGGCGATGTCGCGGTCGAGCGAGCCGCCGAGCCGGTAGATGAGCTGCTCGGCCAGCATCGCGGTGGCCGCCGCGCGGGCGTCGATGAGGTCGACGGTGCCGAACCCGTCGTTGGACGGGTGGTGGTCGACCACGATGAGCGCGCGTGCCCGGCGGACGCTGCCCTCCAGCAGCCCCAGCCGGGCGACGGACGGCGAGTCGAACGTGATCATCAGGTCGGGGGCAGCCGGGAAGCGGTCGGGCGGCACCAGCATGTCCTGCCCCGGCAGGAACCGCAGCAGGCGCGGCACGGTGAAGTCGCGGTCGCCGAACGAGGCGGACACCCGCTTGCCCATCGAGCGCAGCACGAACCCGACAGCCAGCATCGAGCCGAGCGCGTCGCCGTCCGGCGAGATGTGGCAGGCGAGCGCGACCTCGTCGGCCTCCGAGATGAGGCGGACCGTCCGCTCCCACGCCTCCTCCGACACGGTGACGGAACCGCTCCTGGCCGGGCGGCCCCGCCTGTCGCGTACGTCGGGTGTCACGGCGCCGCGGGCCCGTCCGGCTCGTCGTCCTCCGGCTTGCGGTACGGGTCGGCCTCGCCGGCGTAGGAGGCGCTCTCCGCCCGGCGGGCCACCTCGGCGTCCCGCGCCCGCGCGGCCATGATCAGGTCGTCGAGCTGGCGGGCGCTGTCGGGCAGGGGGTCGTGCTTGAACGTCAGCGTCGGGGTGAAGCGCACCCCGGTCTGGCGGCCCACCTCGGACCTGATGATCCCCTTGGCGCTCTCCAGGGCGGCCGCGCTGTCGGCACGCTCGGCCTCGGAGCCGAACACCGTGTAGAAGACCGTCGCCTCACGCAGGTCGGCGGTGATCCGCGTGTCCGTCACGGTGACGAAGCCCAGACGCGGGTCCTTGATCCGGCGCTCCAGCATCTCGGCGACGATCTGCTGGATGCGGTCGGCGAGCTTGCGGGCTCGTGCTGCATCCACCATGTTCGCTCCCCCTTCACGCACGACCGGCGGTCGCGCTGTCGTTCAGTCTTCGTCGTTGTAGAGCCGCTGCCTGGCGGACAGGAGCTCGATCTCGGGGCGAAAGGCCACCAGCCGCTCGCAGGAGTCCATCACCTCTTTGCAGTTACCCGCGGAGGCGGAGATCACCGCGATGCCGACCTCCGCCCTCCTGTGAAGGTCGAGATGGCCGACCTCGGCCACGGCCACGGCGGGAAAACGCCGCCGCAATTCGGCGACCAGGGGACGCACGACAGATCGTTTCTGCTTCAGCGACCGCACGTCGCCGAGCAGGATGTCCAGGGTCAGGGCACCCACATACATCGTTGGCAGCCGCCGCTTGCACTGGTGTCGAGCGCACGCCGGGCCGGTGCGGCGAAGGACCGGCCCAGGCGCGCGTAAGGCGCCCGGCGGATGACCCGCCGGGCGCCCGGCCACGGGTCAGGCCCGCGGCTTCTCCCGCATCTCGAACGTCTCGATGACGTCCTCGATCCTGATGTCGTTGTAGCCGACGCCGATGCCGCACTCGAAGCCCTCGCGGACCTCGGTCGCGTCGTCCTTGAACCGGCGCAGCGACGACACGGTCAGGTTGTCCGCGATGACGACGCCGTCGCGGATCAGCCTGGCCTTGCTGTTGCGGGTGATCACGCCCGAACGGACCAGAGAACCGGCGACGTTGCCGATCTTCGGCACCTTGAAGACCTCGCGGACCTCCGCCGTGCCCATCTGGACCTCTTCGAACTCGGGCTTGAGCATGCCCTTGAGCGCCGCCTCGATCTCCTCGATCGCCTGGTAGATGACCGAGTAGTAGCGGATGTCGACGCCCTCGCGCTCGGCCAGGTCGCGCGCCCGGGGCTCGGGGCGCACGTTGAAGCCGATGATGACCGCGTTGTCGTCGGCGACGGCGAGGTTGACGTCGTACTCGGTGATCGCACCGACGGCGCGGTGCAGGACACGGAGCCTGACCTCGTCGCCGACGTCGATCTTGAGCAGGGCGTCCTCCAGCGCTTCCACCGAACCGGACACGTCACCCTTGATGATGAGCTTGAGCTCGTCGACGCGACCCTTCTCCAGGTCGCTGAACAGCTCTTCGAGGGTGCGCCTGCGGCTCGACTTCGCCATGTCGGCGCTGCGCTTGCGCGCCGCGCGCTGCTGGGCGATCTGCCGGGCCATCCGGTCGTCGGCGACCACGATGAAGTTGTCACCGGCGCTCGGCACCGCCGTCAGACCCATCACCAGGACGGGACGCGACGGGGTGGCCTCCTCCACCGGCTCGCCGGTGTCGTCGAGCATCGCCCGGACGCGGCCGTAGGCCTCGCCACAGACGATCGAGTCGCCGACGCGGAGCGTGCCGCGCTGGACCAGGACCGTCGCGACGGGGCCGCGCCCCTTGTCGAGGTTGGCCTCGATCGCGATGCCCTGCGCGTCCATCGTCGGGTTGGCCCGCAGGTCGAGCTCGGCGTCCGCGGTCAGCAGGATGGCCTCGAGCAGGTCGTCGATGCCCTGGCCCTTGAGCGCGGAGATGTCGACGAACAGCGTCGAGCCGCCGTACTCCTCGGCCACCAGGCCGTACTCGGTGAGCTGGGCCCTGACCTTGCTGGGGTCGGCGCCCTCCTTGTCGACCTTGTTGACCGCGACCACGATCGGCACGTCGGCCGCCTGGGCGTGGTTGAGCGCCTCGATCGTCTGCGGCTTCACGCCGTCGTCGGCCGCGACCACCAGCACCGCGATGTCCGTGGACTTCGCGCCTCGGGCACGCATGGCGGTGAACGCCTCGTGACCCGGGGTGTCGATGAAGGTGATCTTGCGGTCTTCGCCTTCGTGCTGGGCCGCGACCTGGTAGGCGCCGATGTGCTGGGTGATGCCACCCGCCTCGCGCGCCGCGATGTTGGTCTTGCGGATCGCGTCGAGCAGCTTGGTCTTACCGTGGTCGACGTGGCCCATGACGGTGACGACCGGGGGCCGCGCGGCCAGGTCGGCCTCGTCGCCCTCGTCCTCGCCGAACTCGATGTCGAAGGCCTCGAGAAGCTCGCGGTCCTCCTCCTCGGGGCTGACGACCTGGATGTTGTAGTCCAGCTCGGCGCCGAGCAGCTGCAGCGTCTCCTCGTTGACCGACTGCGTGGCCGTCACCATCTCGCCGAGGTGCAGCATGATCTGCACCAGCGACGCGGGGTGCGCGCCGATGCGGTCGGCGAAGTCGGACAGCGACGCGCCGCGCGGGAGCCGGATCGTCGCGCCGTTGCCGCGCGCTACCTGCACACCGCCGATCGCCGGCGCCGACATGTTGTCGAACTCCTGGCGCCTCTGACGCTTGGACTTGCGGCCACGGGCCGGACGGCCGCCGGGACGACCGAAGGCGCCCGCCGTGCCGCCGCCGCGGCCACGGCCACCGCCGCCGGGACGACCGGCGAAACCGCCGCCACCGCCACCGGGACCACCGGTGCCCGTGCGCTGGCCACCGCCGCCGGGACGACCGGCGAAACCGCCGCCGCCACCACCGGGGCGACCGCCGCCGCCACCGGGACGACCGCCACCGCCGCCCGGACGACCGCCGCCGCCACCGGGACCACCGGGACGGCCACCGCCGCCACCGGGACCGGCCGGACGGCCCTGCGGCATCATCATCGGGTTGGGACGCGGGCCACCGGGACGCGGACCGCCCGCACCGGGGC
>NZ_JAPNNL010000290.1 GCF_027620315.1 Nonomuraea corallina
CTGTCGCCTCTGCTTCCTCGCTGTCATAGGCGCGTGCGAGAAAATCAGCGTAAGGACGCAAGGGACCCAGGAGTTCTGTCCAAGGGGTGAAAGGAAGATCGATCGGCTCCGGATACTCGAGCTTGCCTTGCCCTCCCCCATAGTCGGCGTACATGCTTGCGTTGCCGTTGATGTCGAATGCCACGTACCAGTGCCGGAAACCGTCGCCGCCCAGTTGATCTGTTACCTGCTTGCGTTCCGGCATGGGGTAGACCCCGTCCAGCGTGACGACGCCGACGCCAACCTGGTAGAGGCGGATGCTATGGCCGCTGTGCGGTACGGTTCCAGGACCCTCTATCTCTATGGGGTCGAACCCCATGCGACGCACAGCCTCTTCGATGGTGAGTTCACCTGAGTTAGGCAGCGTGACCGTGTATGCCATGTCCTCGCCCAGATAATCCAGAATGTCTGTGTAACGGGCGACGGCCTCATCCAACACGTCGATCGACCTTTCTCTGAACGGGAGGGTCCCTCAGGATCCAAGCGTACCTATGGTTCCTGAGGGACCTCTATCTGGCGCTTAGATGCTAATGCGGATTTTGTCCGGGGACGTACGCCTCTACCCAGAAGTGATCATAGGTCGTCTTCCGTCGAGTGCCGTCTTCGCCTAGGATGCGCTGGCTTCCATAGAAGGCGCCAAGACGTATCCCATCTTCGGTGTTGCGCTTCCACCACACAGGTCTGATTGAGTAGGCATAAGCATCCGGGCTGTTCACGCGCTCGACGCTGACCCATGTTCCCTGCATGGTGGACTGGAAAGGAAACTCATCGCACTCATAGACCTTGTGCTTCTCCCCCTTGCCGAGTTCGGCATCTCTGCGATCGTAGTCCTTGAATAGGAGGCGGCACATGTTGCGGCTTTTCGTATTATTCTTTCTCTTCCAGTCTCTATTGACGTTTCGACTGAGTGACCCACTGGCACTTAGCCAATGCCCCGGAATGCTTTTATCGATCCTCTTGGGGAGCGTGAGATCTTTCTTGTGTTGGGCAGTCCAGATATGAGATGCGACGCTCCGGTATGCCATGTTCACGTTATCTGGGTCGCCCATGTCGCTCCAGGGGAGACCTGGTCGGGTCTCAGTTGTCTTGTAGACGGCTGCGACCTTGTCGAAGATACAGCCACTCCCGTAGTGACTGGTAAGATAAAGCGCGGAATCGCACCGCGCTTCGGGCTTGGCGTCGGACCAGTAAGTCTTCGGAGGGGTGCTGGGAATTCCGTCGAGCCATATTTTGGCGTAAAACTTCGGGAAGCAGCGCTCAATCTTGTCGATTCCCCTGCCGTTCGCCTCATCGGAAACGACAGTGAACTCAACGGCCTTTCCGTCTCGCCATTGCTGCCATGGTCCCTGTACGTATGAATCGCCGGCTATCTTGCAGGCAGTGTTATAGGTGCTGGCCCCGAAGCCGATCATCGCTTGCCTGTTATAGACACCGCCGATCGCGGTTACGTTCTTCAGGGAGATCCTGTAACGGCTGAAGCGGTCTTTCGTTGGAGTGCCCTCGCCGTTGCCGCCTGCAGTTCCGATGATGGTGGCGTCGGCGGTGATCCCGTTGACGAAAATTCCGGGCCGGGAACCTATCTGGGCATCGCCGCGGGCGACCTCTTGAATGGCGCACCAGGTGTTGCGGTTCATGTAGTAGCCGTCGGTACCGTCCGTTGCGCCGGTTCTGGCTTGCTGCTCGTGCCTCCAGCATTCCTGTACACGCGAATCGTCATCCGCGATAGCAGCGGCAGGCGAGGGAGCAGTGCCGCGAGGGTCGTTCGATGTCTTGTCGCCAGTGGCGCCTTGCTCAAGATCAACAGCTAGGCCAGCCCAAGGCGACCACGCACCCCTATCGCCTGCCCTCGCCCTCCATCTCACTTTCTCGCCGTCTCGCAACAGTCCCTTGGGGACCTGCAGTGTCACCTGGGAATCGTTTGGCTTGGCGGTGGCCTGCCCGGACCAGATCAGCCGTCGGTCCGTGATCACCTTTCCGGCCTTGAAGGATTTGGTGAGCTTGCCAGCGATCTCCACTCCCACCTTCGCCTCGCCGTTGCGCCCGGTGGTCAACCAAGTGGTCAGGTGCGGAGTGAGCGTGGAGGCGACGGTGATGCCGTCCACGGTGCGGGCGCCTTCAATCGTAAGTTTGTTGATGGTGGGACTAGCGTCCGCAGTGGCGTCCATGCGCCGCTGTTGAGCGGCCACGCCGGCCGGGGCGGCGCCGATGGGGGTGTTCATGTCGGTCTGGATCTCGGCGGCGGTCTGGACGCGGTTGTAGATACGTACCTCGTCGATCGCGCCGCTGAAGAACTCGTCCTCCCAGACGTTGTTGCCGCCGAGGCGCAGTACACCGCCGTCATCGGCGAGGTCGCCGGTCATCGGCGTCTGGTCGACCTGGGTACCGTTCAGGTACAGGGTGACGATCGTGCCGTCATAGGTGACGGCCAGGTGACTCCACTGGTTCAGCGGCAGCGGATCGTCGCCTACCACCGTCTTGGACGTGGTGGCGTTCTCCAGCCAGCCCAATGGAACGTCACCGACGGACGCGTACAGGCCATAGGCGGGGCCATCGGCGTTCTCCTTCATCAGCACGGTGCGCCAGCCGTCAACTGCTGCCGGCTGGACCCACGCCGAGAATGTCAGTGCGTTCTTCAAGCGCAGCGACTCGGCGTGCGGGACAGTGATCCAACTCGAGGAGCCGTTGAAGGACAGGGCCTTGCCGTGCTTGCCGGTCGCCGTCCAGGTGGTGTCGGTGGCCGCTCCGGTGTTGTTCTGCCCAGAGGAGTCGCCCACGGTCGTGCCCGTGCCCTCGTCCATGCCGTACGCGGCCACCAGGCCCGGGGTCGTCGGCGGGGCCGTGACGGTGGCCGAGACCTCGTTCGATGATGGGCCGAGGTTGCCGGCCGCGTCGACGGCGCGGACCCGATAGTAGTACATCCCCGCTGCGAGGCCGGCGTCAGTGAATGTGGTGGTCGGCGACGAGCCGACCTGGTTCGCGGCTGATGGGGTGAATGCCGGCGTCGTGGAGCGGTGGATCCGGTAGCCGTCCACGCCCACGTTGTCCGTCGAGGCCGTCCAGGTGAGCTGTGCGTTACCGGGGGCGCCCGTCGCGGCGAGCGAGCCGGGCGCGGTCGGCGCCTGGGTGTCCGGCGGCGCCGTCCCGCCGATCGGGGTGGTCATGTCGGTCTGAATTTCGGCGGCGGTCTGGGCGCGGTTGTAGATGCGTACCTCGTCGATCAGGCCGCTGAAGTATTCGCCCCAGATGCCGTTGCCGCCGATGCGCAGCGGGCTACCGTCGTCAATGAGGCTTTCGGTCAGCGGAGTATCGGCGACCTGCTGTCCATTGACGAACAGCCGCAGGGCGGCGCCGTCGTAGGTGAGCGCCAGGTGGCTCCATGTGTTCACCGGCAAGGGCGAAACGCCGTTGGCCGTCGCATGCCCCTCAGCCGAGACCTTCGCCCAGCCGGACGGAACCGAGTCGCCGTTGGCGGCGTACAGGAGGTAGGAGACGCCCCCAGCGCTCAACTCCTTGCTGACCACGCTGCTCCAGTCAGCTACCGAGGCCGGGTTCACCCAGGCCGAGAGCGTCATCCCAGTCGTCAGGCGCAGCGACGCGGCGTCCTGGACGGTGACCCAGCTGGAGGAGCCGTTGAACGACAGGGCCTTGCCATACTTGCCGTTCTGCCACGAGGCGGCGGTGGCCAGCCCGGCGTTATTGCTGCCGGAGGAGTCGGCCACACCGGTGCCGGATCCCTCGTTCATGCCGTAGGCCGCCACCAGCCCCGCCACAGGCGTAGCGCCACCCGCCGTAGTGAAGGTGGCGGCATAGTCGGTCATCACGTTGCCAGCAGCGTCCCTGGCTGCACGGACTTCGATGCGGTAGCGCTCGGCCCCCTTCAGAGAATGCTCGGGCTTAAGAATCCAACCCTGATCACTGGGTTCGATTTCCTCCGTGTCTGGGTCGTCACCGATCGGCGTGGCGCTGAAGCTCACATCGGTTGCGGCGGAGTCCTTAAGCACGAAGGTTTGACCCGTTACCGATTCCCCGAATGCCACCCGGATCTCGGTATCGGTGGGAATGTTGGTGTCACCGTCAGCGGGATTCGTCAACACTTGAGGAGCCACGGTGTCGGGTGCCGGATCAGATTCGTCCGGGACATCATCGTAGCCCCCTCCTTCGGATTCTCCGAACTCCTCCAATTCTTCCTCGGTTAGGCCCGGCGGCGGCTCAAGCTCGTTCGCATCGACCTGACTGCGTATCGGAGAGTTCAAGGCGGCCTGCCCGGCCTCCTCGTCCGTGGGGTTAGTAAAGGGTGGTATCTCCACCTCCGTTTGTCGGGCCTGCTGCGCAGCCAGGTCGGCTGGGGTAGCGCCCCAGTGACCGTACTGAAATGTTCCCACCTCGACGGTTTCGACAGGTGCAGGCTCGTACTCAATGAAGAGGACGGGGCCGCGCGGGGTAAAGGGGTAGGTGTCGTAGCCGCCGTATTCGTCGGAGCGATAGGAGCGCCAATTCTGTGCAACGGTTTCACTGGCAGAGCTGAGCTGGACGCCTTCGTCGGGCTCGCCGTCCATCCAGGCTTGGACCATCTGCTCGATGGAGTAGTACAGCTCGCCCTCGCCCTCGGGGCAAGGGATGGTCGCGCTGTAGGCGCCCTTGTTGCCAACCTGCCCGTTGACGGTCACCGACGGTTGGTTGCTCCAGGTCAGTGTGTCCATGGTCCAGGGGGCGATGATGCGGCG
>NZ_JAPNNL010000291.1 GCF_027620315.1 Nonomuraea corallina
CGATCGTGCCGAAGTGCAGGCCGGTGCCGCCGAACCACTCGCGCAGCAGCTTGGCGGCGGTCCCGTCCTGATACATGTCGGTGATCGCCCGATTGACCTCCTCGCACCCGGCCACGTCTCCCCGGCGCAGGCCGATGCCGGTCCGCTGCTCGTTGAACTGGGCGTTGGCCAGGCGCAGCCCGCCGCCGTCCTGCCTGGCCAGCCCGGCCAGGATGACGTCGTTGGTGGTGATGGCGTCGACCTGGTCCTGCTTCAGCGCCAGCATGCAGGCCTGGTAGTCGGGGTACGGCTTGACCTCCGCCGCCACCCCGCGCTCCTCGACCACCCGCTGGGCCGCGTTCGAGCCCTCCACCTCACAGATGCGCCGGCCCCGCAGGTCGCGCACGTTCCTGATCCGGTAATCGTCGGGCCGGATCAGGATGTCCTGGTAGGAGATGTGATACGGGCCGGCGAACAGCACTTTCTGTTTGCGTTCCTCACTGATCGTGTACGTGGCCACCACCAGGTCGGCCTTGCCGGAGAGCACGGCGTCCTCGCGGTCGGCGGCCAGCACCGGGATCAGCCGGTGTTTCTTGCCGAGCCGCTCGGCGACGTAGACGGCCACGTCGACATCGAAGCCCTCGAACCCGCCGCCCTTGCGGAATCCCACCGACGGCAGGTCGGGCCGGACGCCGATGACGAGTTCGTCCTTGTCGAGCAGGGACTCCGGCGTGCCGGAGCCGCATCCGGCGGCCACCAGCGCGACCGCCGCGAGCATCACGATCATCAGCCGCTTCAACGGTACTCCCTCAGTCGTGGCCACACGCCCAGGGCGAGCAGCACGCCGATGGCGCCGGCGGCGAACGGCAGCACGGCCCACAGCTCGTCCAGCGCCCGCTCGCCGCGATCGACCGCCGAGGCGAAGACGCTCTGCTTGCGTTCGGCGATCTTCACCAGTTCGGCGTCGTACTTCTCGAACGCCTGCCGGACCTCGCCGAGCCTGATCGTGACCGCCTCGCCGGTGCGGCCCGCGGCCGCCCGGGTGCGCATCAGGGTGTCGGCCTCCTGGTAGCGGAGGTAGGCGTCGAGCGCGGGCTCGGCGGTCGCGCCGGCGAGCTCGGAGCCCAGCATGCCCCGGAAGTCTCCGGCTTTCCGCACCGCGATCTGGTACTTCACCAGGCTCCCCGCCTCCACGTACAGCAGCCGCTGCGACGCGTCCAGGAACCGGTGCTCGTAGGTGTCGGCCCGCTCCTCGTCCAGCAGGAAGCGGCTCTGGTCGCCCTGCATGCTGTAGCCGATGGCGCGGGCCCTGGCCAGCGTCACCACCGGGTCGAAGCCTTCGAGCTTGGCGGTCCGCAGGTGGTCGAGGTCCCGCTGGATCACGTTCAGCCCCGCCACGGCCACGCCCACGGTCACCAGGGTGGCGCCGACGAGCGCGAGCCCGAACACCCGGCGGAACCGCCGGGCCAG
The DNA here is from genome assembly GCF_027620315.1 of Nonomuraea corallina. GTDB lineage: Bacteria > Actinomycetota > Actinomycetes > Streptosporangiales > Streptosporangiaceae > Nonomuraea > Nonomuraea corallina. The sequence goes on from NZ_JAPNNL010000291.1 coordinate 1,450, forward strand.
ATACACCTGGAGATACACCAGGCACCCGAGCGCGAGCAGCCCGGCCACGATCACCGCGGCCATCAGCAGCGGCAGCGTCCCGGCGGTGTCGTCGTAGGTGCGGCGCACGATGGTGCCGCTCTCCAGCGTCAGGTTGTAGGCCTGCGGCAGCAGCTCCTGGCGCATGAGGTCGGTGGCGTCCCGGTAGACGCCCAAGGCCGAGGCGGGCGGCTCGCCGGGGGCGTGGCTGGACTGGCTGTCGAGCAGCAGCGCCCGCGCGACCAGTTGCTCGTAGCGGCCCAGCCCGTCCAGCACGGACTGGATGGTACGGCGCTCGGCCTGGTCGTCGCCGGCCAGCTGGAACGCCTCCAGCAGCGCCAGGTTGGCGGCCGAACGTTGTCGCTCGTACCGCGCGAGGGCCTGCGGCCTCTGGGTCTGGTCGCCGGTCCCCAGCGCGAGCACGTCGGCGATCAGCGCGTCCATGTCGCTCAGCCCGAAGTACAGGCCGGAGGTGGCGACCACCTGGGGGCCGGCGTCACGGCCGATGAGGCGCAGGCCGTCGCCCGCGGTGGCGGCCCCGGCGGCGACGGCGGCGAACAGCAGCGCGAGCGCCGCGACCGACGTCGCGGTGAGCGCCCGGATCCGGCCGGGCACGCTGTGCCGGGACGGCGGCGCGGCGGCGGCGCTCGGGACGGGCGGCGCGGGCGGGATCGGAGTGACCGTCAAGGGGTGCCCTCCCTGATCGTGATCACGGTCCACGCGCCGAGGTGGATGCGGTCGCCGGCGCCCACCGGGACCGGCACGTTCACCGTGACGGGCCGGCCGTTGACCTGCGTGCCGTTCGCCGAGCCCGGGTCGACCAGCATCCACGACCCGCCGGGCGAGGCGAGAAGCACCGCGTGCAGCCCCGACACGCCGGGGTCGGTCGGCGGCCCGGCGAGATCGATCTCGGGCACCAGGTCACGTCCCCTGCGGCTGCGCCCGATGCGCACCTGCTCGCCGACGAGCGGGAAGGATCGTTCCGGGCAGTACGGGGGAAAGGCCATGGCCGCGGCGTCCGGGCCTCCCTGGGCGATGACCTGCTCGTAGTAGGCGCGGTCGGCCGCGGCCACCGCCTCCCACCGGGCGCCGACCACCGGAGTCCGCATGCCGGACGCGCCGCCCGCGATGGAGCCGCCCGCGATGGAGCCGCCCGCGATGGAGCCGCCCGCTGAAGAGCCGCCCGCGAGGTGGCCGCCCACGGGGGAGCCGCTCGCAGGGGAGCCGTCCGCGAAAGAGCCGTCCGCGAAAGAGCCGTCCGTGGAAGAGCCGTCCGTGGAAGAGCCGTCCGTGGAAGAGCCGTCCGTGGAAGAGCCGTCCGCGAAAGAGTGGCCGCACAGTTCGCAGAACGGGCCGACGCGCGGGGTCGAGCAGACCGGGCAGCTCTCCGACGCCCCCTGGGATGCCGCCTGCGACGTCCCGTGCGGCGCCGCGGGTCCGGACGGCTGATGTGCGGGCCCCGGCTGGGAGGCGGGCGCCGGCGCGGAGATCAGCGCCCCGCACAGGTCGCAGTAGTCGTCGCTGCCCGACGCGTGGCCCTGCGGGCAGATCGCCATCAGCTGCCCTCCGTCCTGCGGAGCCTGCTGGTGCGGACCGAGCCGGTGTCCAGCTCGATCTCGTCGGCCTTGTCGACGTTCCTGACCAGCCGGGCGGTGCCCTGGACGGGGTCGATCTCGACCACCTTGTCCAGCAGCCGCGCGGTGTCCTCGCGGCCGGAGTCGGCGGCGAGCTTCCTGGCCTTGGCCAGCCGGGCTGTGGCGGCCTCCACGTCCCCGGCCGCGCGGGCGCTCAGCCCGGCCTGGATCAGCTCGTGCAGCTCCGCCTGGCCGGTGTAGTGGGCCACCTTCGGGTTGATGCGGGTGGACTGGGCGAGGTCGTCGGTCCACTGGGCGAGCACGTTCCCGGAGGCGAGCACCTCCTGCGTGTCGGGCCGCACCAGCTTTACCCACCCGGCCCTGATCTCCTGCCCGACCTGGCCTGGCGGGACCTCGACGCACAGGTGGTACTCGCGGTCCTCGCGCCCCCACGCGCCGGTCGGGTAGTCGCCGGTCAGCGGGTTGACGTCGGTGCGCTTGCCGGTCAGGTCGAGCAGCGTGGGCGACACCTGCTTGACGAACGCGAGCCTGGCGGCCTGCGGCACCCACACGCGCAGCGACAGGTCGGGCACGGTCTTGCCCATGGTGGTCTGCGTGATCCGGCGGAAGAACTCGGCCAGCTCGTGCTGGTTCCTGACGAACTCGAACGTGCCGAGCAGCGCCTCGGACACCATGCGGAGCTGGGCGGGCACCCAGTCGGCGCCGACGCCGAGGCTGTCGCAGACGAACTTGCCGCTCCAGGCGGCCAGCACGCCCGCGAAGGCCTCCTCGCGCTCGTTGTTCTGGCCGTCGGTCATGAGGAGGGCGTGCCGGACCGCGTTCGGGTGTGCCGACAGCAGATGGCCGGCCAGCTTGAGCCACTCGCCGATCGCGGTGCCGCCCCTGGCGCCCAGTTGGGCGATGGCCCGCTGGGCCTCGGCCCGCGTCGCCGGGTTGGCGCGGGCCAGCCCGACGCCGCCGGGGTAGATCACCTTGGCCGTGGAGGTGCCGGAGATCACCGCGAAGTACGCGCCGTCGCGCAGCGTCTCGACGGCCGTGGCCGCGGCCGTACGGGCATCACGGATCTTGCTGCCGCTCATCGACCCCGACGTGTCCACGATGATCACTTCGGCGGTCTCGGTGGCGGTCTGCGCCGTGGCCTCCCCGGAGGAGCCGATCGTGAGGACGGCGTGCACCTGCCGGCCGTCCGTCGGCAGGTACTTGTTCTGGTCGATATGCAAGGTGAAGGTGGGCTGATCACCCATGCGGGCCTCCTGGAGGGATCAAGGCGATGGTCACGTTGTCGTGGCCGCCGGAGTCCAGCGCGTGCCGCAGCAGGTGGCGGACCTGGTCCAGCGGAGTTCCTTCGGCGGGAAAGCGGTAGCCGTCGAGATAGCGCCACAACCCGTCGCTGCACACCAGCAGCAGACCGGGCCCCGGCGGGGCGAAGGCGCGCACGCGGGGACGGACGTCGGGGAAGTCGGCCCCGAGCCAGGCGGTGATCTCCCCGGTGGGCACGGCGTCGTCGTCGGTGAGCAGCGTGCCCTCCCGGCGTCCGTCTGCGGCGAGCCAGTAGGCGCGCGTGTCACCGGCCCAGCAGAGCGTGATCTCGCCCGGTCGTACGACGGCGGCCACGTAGGTACAGGCAGGGGCGGCGTCCGGCGAGGCGGCGAGCTTGCCGACCGCCGCGCCCGCCAGCGCGAACGCCTCCTCGTGCGA
>NZ_JAPNNL010000292.1 GCF_027620315.1 Nonomuraea corallina
GCCCCCCGGGGAGGGGGGGGCCCGCGGCGGGGGGGGGGGCGGCCCTCGCCCTTCCGCTCCTCGCCGTACCGGACGCCCACGCCGCGGCGGCCCCGGCGTTCGCGTACGGCGAGGCCCTGCAGAAGTCGCTCTGGTTCTACGAGGCCCAGCAGTCGGGCGAGCTGCCCGACTGGAACCGGGTGGGCTGGCGGGGCGACTCCGCGCTGGACGACGGCGCCTCGGCCGGGCTCGACCTGACCGGCGGCTGGTACGACGCCGGCGACCACGTCAAGTTCGGCTTCCCGATGGCGTTCTCCGCCACCATGCTGGCCTGGGGCGCGGTCGAGTACCGCGACGCCTACCAGGACTCCGGCCAGCTCACCCACCTGCTCGACAACCTCAGGTGGGTCAACGACTACTTCATCAAGGCCCACCCGTCGCCGAACGTGCTCTACGGCCAGGTGGGCAACGGCGGCGCGGACCACGCCTGGTGGGGCCCGGCCGAGGCGATGTCCATGGCCCGTCCCGCGTACAAGATCGACGCGTCGTGCGGCGGGTCGGACCTGGCGGGGGAGACGGCGGCGGCGATGGCCGCCGCGTCGATCGTCTTCCGGCCCACCGACCCCGGCTACGCCGACACGCTGGTCACCCACGCCAGGCAGCTCTACACCTTCGCCGACACCGTGAGGAAGAAGTACAGCGAGTGCATCACCGACGCCCAGAGTTTCTACAACTCGTGGAGCGGATACACCGATGAGCTGGTCTGGGGCGCGATCTGGCTGTACAGGGCAACGCAGGACCCGGCCTTCCTGACCAAGGCCGAGTCGCTCTACGACAGCCTCGGCACCGAGCCCCAGACCTCCATCAAGTCGTACAAGTGGACCATCGCCTGGGACGACAAGTCCTACGGCGCCTACGTGCTGCTGCACAAGCTGACCGGCAAGCAGAAGTACCTCGACGACGCCAACCGCTGGCTGGACTGGTGGACGGTCGGGGTGAACGGCTCCCGAGTGGCGTACTCGCCCGGCGGTCAGGCCGTGCTGGACCGGTGGGGGTCGCTGCGGTACGCGGCCAACACCGCCTTCGCGGCGCTCGTGCACAGCGACTCGATCACCGACGCCACGCGCAAGGCCCGCTACCACGACTTCGCGGTGCGGCAGATCGACTACGCGCTCGGCGACAACCCGCGCGACTCGTCCTACGTGATCGGGTTCGGGGCCAACCCGCCGAAGAACCCGCACCACCGCACCGCGCACGGCTCGTGGACGGACCAGATCTCCTCCCCGGTGGAGACCCGCCACACCCTGTACGGGGCGCTGGTCGGGGGGCCGCCCGAGCCGAACGACGCCTACACCGACAAGCGGGACGACTACGTGATGAACGAGGTCGCCACCGACTACAACGCGGGCTTCACCAGCGCGCTCGCCCGGCTCTACCGGGAGTACGGCGGGCCGCCGGCGGCGGGCTTCCCCGCCGAGGAGACGCCCGACGGGCCGGAGATCTTCGTGGAGGCCGCGGTGAACGCCACCGGCGCGACCTTCACCGAGATCAAGGCCATCATCCGCAACCGGTCGGCCTGGCCCGCGCGGGTGCTGGACGACGGCTCGTTCCGCTACTACTTCACCCTCGACGGCGCGACCACGGCCTCGCAGATCACCGTCTCGTCCGCGTACAACCAGTGCGCGGCCCCGACGCTGCACGCGGCCGGCGGCAGCACGTACTACGTGTCCGTCGACTGCTCCGGCCAGGACATCGCCCCGGCGGGACAGTCGCAGCACCGCAGGGAGGTCCAGTTCAGGATCGCCAGCTCCGGCACGTGGGACCCGGCCAACGACTGGTCCTACCGCGGCGTGGCCACCACGCCGGGCGCGACGCCGGTGCGGGTGGACAACATCACGCTCCACAGCGGCGCCACCAGGATCTGGGGGCAGCCGCCAGGACCCGAGGAGGAGGACGACACCCCGCCCGGCATGCCGGGCACCCCGGCCGTCTCCGCGATCACCGGCTCCACGGCCAGGCTGACGTGGACGGCGGCCACCGACAACGTGGGCGTCACCGGCTACGACGTCCACCTGGGAGGGGCGAAGGCGGGCACGGCCACCGGCACGACCTTCGACCTGACCGGGCTCACGCCCGGCACCGCGTACACGGCGCACGTCGTCGCCAGGGACGCGGCGGGCAACACCTCGCCGCCGTCCGGCGGCGTCACGTTCACCACCACCGACGAACCGGCCCCGACCGGCGGCTGCACCGCCGCGTTCAAGGTCGTCAACACGTGGAGCGGCGGCTACCAGGCCGAGGTCACGGTCAAGAACGCCCGCACCACGGCGATCACCGGCTGGACCGTGTCCTGGACCGGCTCCGGCACCATCACCCAGATCTGGGGCGGCAGGCACGCCGCTTCGGGCTCGGCCGTCACCGTGCGGAACGAGACCTGGAACGGCTCCCTGGCCCCCGGCGGCGCCACGACGTTCGGCTTCCTGGCCAACGGCTCCGGCGTCGTGCCCCAGGCCATCACCTGCACCCCTGAGGGGAGCACATGAGATCACGCCTCGCCGCCCTGGCGGCGCTCATCCTCCTGCCGATCGTCCTGATCAGCCAACCGGCGCACGCCGCCGTCGGCATCCACGTCAGCGGCGCGAACATCGTCGAAAGCGGCGGACAGAACCTGGTCCTCCGCGGCACCAGCCACCCGCACGCCTGGTACACCGGCCAGACCCAGGCGTTCCGCGACATCAAGTCGCTGGGCGCCAACGCCGTGCGGGTGGTGCTCAGCGGCGGCCGATGGACCCCGAACAACACCGCCGACGTGGCCAACGTCGTCTCCCTGTGCAAGCAGAACCGGCTGATCTGCGTCCTGGAGAACCACGACACCACCGGGTACGGCGAGCAGAGCGGCGCCTACACCCTCGACCAGGCCGCCGACTACTGGATCAGCGTCAAGTCCGCCCTGGTCGGCCAGGAGGACTACGTCATCGTCAACATCGGCAACGAGCCCATCGGCAACAACGCCGTCACCCCCGGGTGGGCCGCCGCCACCTCGGCCGCGATCCAGAAGCTGCGGACCAACGGCTTCGACCACGCGCTCATGGTCGACGCCCCCAACTGGGGACAGGACTGGCAGTTCACCATGCGGGACAACGCCAGGACCGTCTTCGACAGCGACCCCGACCGCAACGTGATCTTCTCGATCCACATGTACGGGGTCTTCGACACGGCCGCGGAGATCACCGCGTACCTGGACGCGTTCAGGACCGCGGGGCTGCCGCTGGTCGTGGGCGAGTTCGGGCACGACCACTCCGACGGCAACCCCGACGAGGACACGATCATGGCCCAGGCCGTGAGCCGCGGCCTCGGCTACTTCGGCTGGTCGTGGAGCGGCAACGGCGGCGGCGTCGAGTACCTGGACCAGGTGACGAATTTCGACGTCACCCAGCTCACCTCCTGGGGACAGCGGCTCTTCAACGGGACCAACGGCATCAGGGCGACCGCCCGCGAGGCCGCGATCTACGGTGGCGGCGGCCCGATCGACACCACCCCGCCGTCCACCCCCGGAGCCCCGTCCGCGTCGAACGTGACCGCCACCGGCGCCCGCCTCACCTGGACCGCCTCCACCGACGACGTGGGCGTCACCGGCTACGACGTCTACCGCTCCGGCGGCACGCTCCTCGGCCAGACGGCGACCAACGCGATCACCCTCTCCGGCCTCACCCCGGCCACCGCCTACCAGGTGTACGTGCGCGCCAGGGACGCGGCGGGCAACCAGTCCGCGTCGTCGCCGAACGGCTCGTTCACCACCCAGCCGGGCTCGGGCGGCGGCTGCTCGGTGACCCCCACGGTGCAGAGCCAGTGGGGCGACGGGTACGTCGTCCAGGCCGGCGTCACCAACACCGGCGCCTCGGCCGTGACGGGGTGGACGGTGACGTTCACGCTGCCCGCCGGCCACCGGATCACCGGCTCCTGGAACGCCGCCGTCTCCGTCAGCGGCCAGACCGTGACCGCGAAGAACCTCGGCTACAACGGCAACCTCGCCCCCGGCGGCAGTGCCGGCTTCGGCTTCCAGGCCTCCCGGCCCAGCGGCCAGACCAGCGTGCCGTCCGGCTACACCTGCGCCACCTGACCGACCCGTCCCCCACGCCGAGGAGGTGAGGCCCATCCCGATGAAGTGAACCGCCCCTGCGAACCCATCCCGCCCGGATGGCGCGAACGCGGCCGGCCTGAAGAGTCCTCCCCCTCCGCCGGCCGCGTTCGCTTGCGGGCCACCGCTCCTGCCGGTGCCCGCCCGCTTCCGCGGGGCCCGTCCTTGTCCGTCGGGCCGGGCCCCGTCTCTTCCTCGGACTGCTCGAAAGGTCCTACCTGGCCTGCTCGAACCTCGCCCGCGCGGCTTCGAGCACCGCGTCGTCGCCGAAGTCCGCGAAGGCCTCCTCGTGCAGGCGCTCGGGGATCAGCTCCCTGACCCGCTCCGGGTAGCCGTCTCCCGCGGCGGGCACCCGCACCTCGGTGTGGTGGCCGAGCCGCACGGCGAGCGGGCCGGCGACCCGTACGGACGTCTTCCAGTCCGTGCCGGGGCCGGTGATCGCGCACATGTGCCGGGCGTACACCCACTCCACCTCGGCCACGCTCCGCGCGCCCTCGGGGGCCACGCCGAACGGGTCGACGGCACAGATGATCTTCCCGGCGTCCTCTTCGAAGTGATGCCCGTGGTGGTGGTGCTCCTCGGGAGAGGACCGCTCCAGCAGCGCCGTCACCCGGG
>NZ_JAPNNL010000293.1 GCF_027620315.1 Nonomuraea corallina
GGGCCGGCCAGGCTCGCCGTGGCGCTCGGGCTGCTGCGCGAGCACAACGGCGCCGACGCCATCTGGGAGGGTCCGCCCGGGGCGATCCCCGCCGTCACCCGTCTCACCGGCGCCGCGCCGCAGGTGCAGGAGCCTCCGGGGATGCCCGCCGGATCGGCGGTGATGCTGGAGGGCCGCCCGCCCGAGCCGGCCGCGATCAGGTCGGGCCCGCGCACCGGGATCTCGACGGCCAAGGACACCCCGTGGCGGTTCTGGATCGACGGCGACCCGACCGTCTCCCCGTACCGGGCTCACGTGCCGCGGCGGCGCAGCTCCGCGGCCACTTCCGTGGGAGAGGCGCCGAGGTCGTGAGCGCTGAAGATGTGCAGGTGATCGCCGGTGTCGATCTCCAGCATCTCGCTGCGCAGCCCCCACCGCCTGCGCACGTCGACCTTGACGTCCCAGATGGCCTCCCACGGCACGTGGCGCTTGCCCGCGAAGCCGTGCACCACGGTGATGCCGTCCTCGTCCATCGACAGCCGCACCGGGGCCAGCACGTCGCGCAGCCCCATCGCGCCCACCAGCACCGCCGCCGGCACCGCGAGGATCACTCCGCGCAGGTCACCGCCGAAGAACCAGTACACTCCGAGCCCGGCGCAGGCCAGAGCCCCTAAGATCTTGAAAACAGCCAGCTCGCGACGGACCTTCCACATGATGCCGAGGCTATCCAAGTGGCGGCGTCAGGACGCGATCAGGCACGCTGTACCCATCACCCTCTACCAGGAAAGCCAGCATCGTGACCGACATCCTCGATGAGCTCGAATGGCGCGACGTGACCGCGCAGACCACCGACACCACCGCCCTGCGCGAGGCGTTGTCGAAGGGTCCGATCACGGTCTATGGAGGCTTCGACCCGACCGCACCGTCGCTGCACGTCGGCAACCTGGCCACGCTGCTGATCCTGACCCGCTTCCAGCGGGCCGGCCACCGGCCGATCGGCCTGGTCGGCGGCGCCACCGGGCTCATCGGCGACCCGAGCGGCCGCAGCACCGAACGCGCGCTCAACACCAGCGACGTGGTGGCCGAGTGGGTGGCGCGGATCCGGGTCCAGGTGGAGAAGTTCCTGTCGTTCGATCCGGGCCCGAACGCGGCCACGCTCGTCAGCAACCTCGACTGGACCGCCGAGCTGTCGGCGATCGACTTCCTGCGTGACGTCGGCAAGCACTTCCCGGTCAACCGGATGCTCGCCCGCGAGTCGGTCTCGGCCAGGCTGGGCGGCGAGGGGCTCAGCTACACCGAGTTCAGCTACCAGATCCTGCAGGCCAACGACTACCTGGAGCTCTACCGGCGGCACGGCTGCACCCTCCAGCTCGGCGGCAGCGACCAGTGGGGCAACATCACCGCGGGCGTCGACCTGATCAGGCGGGTCGAGGGCGCCCACGTGCACGCGCTCACCGGCAAACTGATCACCAAGGCCGACGGCACCAAGTTCGGCAAGACCGCCGGCGGCGCCATCTGGCTCGACCCGGCGCTGACCACGCCGTACGCGTTCTACCAGTACTGGCTCAACGCCGACGACCGCGACGTGATCCGCTTCCTCAAGGTGTTCACCTTCCGCTCCAAGGAGGAGATCGGGGAGCTGGAGAAGGCCCTCGCCGACCGGCCGTTCGCCCGCGAGGCGCAGCGGACGCTCGCCGAGGACCTCACCACGCTCGTGCACGGCCCCGACGAGCTGGCGGCCGCGGTCGCCGCGTCGAAGGCGCTGTTCGGCCAGGGATCGCTGCAGGACCTGCCGGCCTCCACCCTGGCCGCGGCGCTGGCCGAGGTGCCGAAGACGACCGTGCCGGCGCTCGGCGCGCCGCTGGTCGACCTCATGGCCGACAGCGGGCTGGTCGAGTCCAGGTCGGCGGCCCGCCGCGCGGTCAAGGAGGGCGGCGCCTACCTCAACAACACCAAGATCACCGACGAGGCGTACGCGCCGACCGCCGACGACCTGCTCCACGGCCGCTTCCTCGTGCTGCGGCGGGGGAAGAAGTCGGTCGGCGGCGTCGAGGTCGGCTGACCTCAGCCGCCCTTCCTCGTGTAGAGGGCGACCGTCAGGCCCGGCAGGTCGGGCGAATGCCACGAGTTCTCCAGCTCGTACCCGGCATCCTCGACCGCCTTCACCCGGTCCAGGCGGTCGCCCGCGGACTTGGCTCCGCGCCACACCATCCACACCCGCTCGCGTCCGCGCAGCGCGCCGGCCACGGCGACCCGCTCGCGGTAGCCGAAGCCCGTGGGCGCCGGTTCGCGGCCGAGCCGGAGGACGTCGTCCGGCCACGGCACGGTCCCGTACCCGTCGAGCCCGTAGTAGGCCGGGCCGTAATAGTCGAAACCGGCCCGGATCTGGCTCTGCCCGTACACGATCGCGTCGCCCGGCCGGGCCTGGATCCGGGCGACGGCCCACGGGAAGCTCTCGTACCGGCCGTTCTCCTCCCGCAGCTCCACGTGCCGGTACGCGCCTGCCGCCACCGACGCGGCGACCAGCGCGCAGCAGACCGCCACCGGCACCCGCCCGCGCCCGGCCCGCGCGGCGGCCAGCGCCGCCAGCAGCGCCAGCGCCGGAGCCGTCACGAACAGATAGCGATCCACGTACACCGGCATGACCAGGTGGGACACCGCGAGCAGCAGCAACGGCGGCAGCACCAGCCAGCCGAGCAGCGCACCCGCCCAGCGCGGCGGGCCGGCCTGCGCGTACGCCGGTGGGGCTGCCGCGCGGTTCTCTCGAGACGTCGCCAGGAGAGCCGCGCCGGCGAGTGCCGCCGCGATCAGCAGGATCCCGGCCTCGGTCGCCCCCGCCGCCATCTTCGGGAACAGCAGCAGCACGTCGGGGCCGCGCTGCGGGATCCAGCTGATCGCGTGCCGCTCCCCGTACCCGATGAGCCCCAGCACCAGCGCGGGCACGCAGCCCGCCGCGAGCGCGGCGAGCATCCGCGCCATCGTCTCGCGCCTGACCAGCAGCAGGTGGGCCGGGAGCACCAGCACCGCGAACAGGTGCGTGCAGCACACCAGCGCCACCGTCGCGCCGTAGGCCGCCCAGCGCCGGGAGTCCGGCCGCTCCTGCGCCCGGTGCAGCGCCCAGAACGACAGCACCGCCGCCGCGGCCGCGAAAGCGTAGGGCCGGGCGAACGCCCCGTAGTACGACACCGACGGCAGCGCCGCCAGCAGCGCCGCAGCCGTCACCCCCGCCCGCGTGCTGTGTAATCGCCTGCCGAGCGCCACGAGCAGGCCGGCCGCCGCACCGATCGCCAGCGCCGACGGCAGCCGTAACCACAGCTCGGACGTGCCCGCCAGCGCCCACACGTGCATGAACAGGTAGTAGGGCAGGAAGTGGCCGTCGATGTGCTGAGCCAGCTCCCACAGCCCGGCCACCGAACGGGTGGCGGCGCTGATCGTGGCCAGTTCGTCGCCGTTCAGCGTCGCCGCCCCCGACCCGCTGAACGCCACCCCGGCGGCCAGCGCGGCCATCGCCCCTTCGGCGTAGGGTCCGCGAGCGCGGGTCCGGGCGGGAGGAGGGGCTGACGTGGCGGCTCTGGTCACCGGGGCAGAATACGCCGCATAGGCTCTGAGACATGCCGAAGGTGATCATTTTCGATTTGTACGGTGTGATCGCTCGTACCCAGACAGACGAGGCGAAGCAGCAGCTCGTGGACCTGGCCGGAGTGTCGGGGGAGGCGTTCTGGGACGCCTACTGGGCCTGCCGGCCCGCCTACGACGCCGGGCAGGAGACCCGTGAGTACTGGGCGGCGGTGGCCGCGCGGCTCGGCGTGGATTTCGCCGACGTGCCGGCCCTGGTGGCGGCCGACCTGGAGAGCTGGTCGCTGGTGGACCCGGAGATGGTGGCTCTGGTGCACGAGCTGGCCGATCGCGGGGTCAAGCTGGGGCTGCTGTCCAACATCATCGAGGACCTGGTGCCGGTCTGGGAGCGTCACCACGGCGAGTGGCTCGGGCGGTTCGACGCGCTGACCTACTCGTGCCGGATCGGGGTCGCCAAGCCGGATCCGCGTGCCTATCAGATCTGCGCGGAACGGCTCGGGGTGGCGCCGCAGGACGCGCTCTTCTTCGACGACAACGAGGCCAACGTGGCGGGGGCGCGCGCCGCGGGGATGCCGGCCGAGCTGTTCACCTCGCCTGACCAGGTCCGGGCTCACGTCGGCTCCTGACCAGGCCCGGGCCCCATATCGGACAGCCCTCCGGGCCTCGGCCGCCGCGCGTCCTGGCGGTGCGCGGCGGCCGGCCAGGCAGGCGATTTGACGTCCGCCGGATCGCGACCTAACCTCATAAGTCGTCCCGGGAGTGAGCCGGACGCCGATCAGGCGGACGGGCCCCAGGACAAGCCCCTTGAGAACAAGCCACTCGGCCGGAGCGCTGCGACGCGCTCAGGATCGGGCCGTCTCGGGCGTCCGGAGTCAGATCGCCGAATAATCGGTTGATTCGACAGGCGCAGGATGACACGGTAAGTTCCGAGGGCCGCCAAACCTGATCAGAAGAACCGATTACGGATTTGACCGCATATCGGATGATCTGGTAGGCTGGCGAAGAGCGAGATGTTCGCCACCGGCGCTGAGGATGGATGTTCTCGGCAAGGTGCAC
>NZ_JAPNNL010000294.1 GCF_027620315.1 Nonomuraea corallina
GCCTCCGACAGCGCGGGGAACTCGCCGGTGCCGCAGGCCACGAACACCCCGCCGGGGCCGTGGGCGAGCCCGCGCGCGAGGTGCTCGGCCAGGACCCCCTCGGCCAGCTCTCCCGACGGGGTGAAGGGGGTGACGGGGAAGAAGAGGACTCCGGTGAGGTGCATCAGATCTCCAGTTCGGTACGCCAGCTGCGCTTGGCGGTCCAGCCGAGCAGCCGGGCGGCCTTGGCCGAGGTGAAGGCGGGCAGGCTGCCGGTGAGCGCGGCGGCCTGGTCGGTCGTGCCGGGCATCACGGCGGGGAGCAGGTCGGCGAGCGGGCGGCGGGCCAGCGCGTCGGCGGCGCCGGCGAAGAACACCTCGCCGTTGGGCAGGCCGGGCAGCCGTTCGACGAGGGTGGCGATCATGTCGGCGGCGTCCCTGGCGTCGATGTAGTTGAACAGGGAGACGCCGGCGACCTCCGGCCTGTCGAGGCGTTCGAGGATGGTGTGGCCCGACTGGGTGGGGGCCCCGGCCCACTCCTCGGGCGCCACCACGAAGCAGGGCCGCACGGCCGCGAACCGCGTCTCGCGGGAGCGCGCGAACGACGCCATCGTCTGCTCGGCCACGACCTTGGACAGGCTGTAGGCGTTCCACGGCGCGGTCGGGTGGTCCTCGTCGATCGGCAGGTAGCGGGGCGACCAGCCGGACGGCGACCCGTACCCGATCACCGTCGGGCTGCTGGCGACCACCACCCGGCCCACGCCGGAGTGGCTCGCCGCCTCGCACACGTTGAAGGCCAGTTGCGTGTTGGTGCGGAAGATCACGCCCTCGGTGCGGCTGAACGGGGTCGCGATCGCCGCCAGGTGGATCACCACGTCGGGCCGGAAGCGCGCCATCACGTCGTACGCCTCGCCCAGGTCGGTGAGGTCGGCCGGGAGGGTGGCCGCCGCCTCGTCGGGGGTGCCGGCGGTGACGTCGACGCCGATCACTTCGTGACCTGCCTGCGTCAGCGAGGTGACCAGGCTGCGCCCCAGCCTTCCGGCGCTGCCCGTCACCAATGTTCGTGTCATCGCTCGTTCACCCTTCCGCAGGGACCGTGGACCGCAACCGGTTGCAAAAAGTATTGAGGCGCTGCTGGGAGAACGTCAAGCCGCCCCATCCCGGCCTGCGGTATCGACGCTGGCCCCGTGGGCGGTAAGGTGAGTTTCCGGCGCCTGGGCCCCGCGACGGGGATCCGTTGACATGGATACAAGCGCTTGCATTAATGTACAGTGCATGCTCGGAGGCCCAGCGTGGCGGTGACGATTCGTGACGTGGCGGAGGCGTCAGGCGTGCACGTCTCCACGGTGTCGCGCGCCTTCTCCGCGCCCCATCTGGTCAATCCGGTGACCCGCACCCGCGTGCTCGCCGTCGCCGAGGACCTCGGCTACCGGCCCAACCGGGCCGCCCGCGCGCTCACCACGGGACGCACCCACAACCTCGGCCTGATCGTGGCCGACATCGCCAACCCCTTCTTCCCTCCGCTCATCAAGGCCGCCCAGGCGCAGGCCAGGCTCCGCGACTACCACGTGTTCGTGGCCGACACCGACGAGGACCCGCAGGTCGAGGAGGAGCTGATCCAGACCCTCACCAAGCAGGTCGACGGCGTGCTGCTGTGCAGCCCCCGGCTCACCAACAAGACGATCGAGCGCCTGCGCGAGGAGGTGCCGTTCGTGGTGGTCAACCGCAGGGTCAAGGGCATGCCCACGGTGCTCATGGACGTCGGGCGCGGGGTCAGGCTCGCCGTCGAGCACCTGGCCGCGCTCGGCCACCGCAGGATCGCCCTGGTGACCGGGCCCAGCGGCTCGTGGACCAGCAAGGAGATGCAGGCGGCCGCCGCCGCCATGAGCGGGGCCGACGTCACCTTCCTCGGCCCCAACCCGCCCACCGAGCTCGGCGGCCTGGCCGCCGTCACCGACGTCATCGCCTCGGGCGCCACGGGGGTGCTCGCCTACAACGACCTGGTCGCGATCGGCCTGATCGAGGGCCTGGCCGAGCGGGGCGTCGACGTTCCGGGGGACATCAGCGTGATCGGGGTCGACGACATCGTCCCCGGCCGCCTGAGCCGCCCCAAGCTGACCACCATCGCCATGCCGACCGCCGCCGCCGGCCGCATCGCCGTCGACCTGCTGCTCGGCTCGGTCGACTCCGAGGCCACCAGCGGCGTCACCGTGCTGGAGACCAGCCTGATCGTCCGCGAATCTACGGGAGAGGCACACTCATGATCTTCGGAACGCTGCCCTCGGGGGAACGCGTCGAGCGCCACGAACTGTCCTCGGGGCGCCTGCGCGCGGCAGTGCTCTCGTACGGCGCGATCCTGCAAACGCTTGAGGTCGGCGGCGTCAACGTCGTGCTGAGCCTGCCGACCCTGGCCGACTACCTGACCCGCAGCCGCTACTTCGGCGCCGTGGTCGGCCGCTACGGCAACCGCATCGCGGGCGGCAGCTTCACCCTCGACGACGTCGCGTACCACCTGCCGCTCAACAACGGCCCCAACAGCCTCCACGGCGGCACCGAGGGCTTCGACAGCAAGGTCTGGGAGGTCCGCGACGTCAGCGGGTCGGCCATCACGCTCGCGCTCACCAGCCCCGACGGCGACCAGGGCTATCCCGGCACGCTGACCGCCACGGTCACCTACACGCTCGACGGCGACGCGCTGCGCATCGACTACACCGCCGAGACCGACGCGCCCACCGTGGTCAACCTGACCAACCACTCCTACTTCAACCTGGCCGGCGGCGGCGACGTGCTCGGCCACGTGGTCCGCATCGACGCGGCCCGCTACCTGCCGGTCGACGACGACAAGATCCCCACCGGCGAGCTCGCCCCGGTCGAGGGCACCGTGTTCGACTTCACCACGCCGCACGCGGTCGGCGAACGGTTCGACGGCGCCTACGACCACTGCTACGTGCTCGACGGCGACATGACCGTGACCGACCCGGCCTCCGGCCTGACCATGGAGGTCACCACCACCGAGCCCGGCGTCCAGTTCTACGCCGGCGGCATGCTCGACGGCGACGCGACCCCGTACGGCCCGCACGCCGGGCTCTGCCTGGAGACGCAGCACTTCCCCGACTCGCCCAACCAGCCGGACTTCCCCTCGACCGTGCTGCGCCCCGGCGAGCGCCGCACCTCGGCGACCACCTACCGCTTCCCCGAATGATCAGCGCCGGGCCGGCGTCGCCCGCAGCACCAGCAGCGCCACGTCGTCCCTCGACGGGGACGCGGAGAAGGAGGCGACCGCCTGCCTGACCCGTTCGGCGACGGCGGCGGCGTTCAGCCCGCCGCACCCCGACAGCAGCTTGGCCAGCCCGTCGTCGTCGTCGAGCAGCCGCCGGCCGTCGCGCCGCTCGGTCACCCCGTCGGTGACGCACAGCAGCACGTCCCCGGGCGCCAGCTCGAACGACTCCACGCCGAACCGCGCGTCCGCCTCGATGCCGAGCAGCAGCTGCGGCGTGGTGACCGCCTGCTCCACCCGGCCGTCGGCGCGCAGCAGCAGGGGCGGCACGTGCCCGGCCGAGGCGATCGCGCACCGCGCCCCGCCCCGCGGCAGCGGGGTCAGCTCACCGCAGAGCAGGCTCAGGAACCGGCCCTCCTCGTCCTCCTCCAGCAGGGTCTGGTTGAGCCGGTCGAGGATGTCGGCCACGGTGTAGTGCTCCTTGGCCAGCAGGCGCACGGCGTGCCTGGCCAGCCCGGTGACGGCGGCCGCCGCCGGCCCGCTGCCGCAGACGTCGCCGAGCGCGAAGTACCCGTGGCCGGCCACGGTGAACAGGTCGTAGAAGTCGCCGCCGACGTCCGCGCCCTCCTCGGCGGGCTCGTACACGACCGCGGACTCCAGCCCCGGGACGGGCGCCATCGGCACCGGCAGCAGGCTGCGCTGCAGGACCTTCGAGGTGGTGGCCTGGCGGGCGTAGAGCATGGCCGTGTGCAGGTTGAGCGCGATCAGGCGGCACAGGTCGGACAGCAGGGCCGCCAGCTCCAGCGGCAGCGCCGGCTCGCGGCGGCCGATCACCAGCGCGCCGTGCGACCTGCCCTGGGCCTGCAGCGGGAAGGACACCACGCTCTCGCGGGTGACCGGCCAGACGACCTCGTCCAGCGGCGAGCGGGGGATGGCGGGCAGGCGGGCGCGCAGCTCGGCGTTGTGCCGCTGCTCGCTGTGCCACACGTGCGCCAGCCGCGTCATGCCCGCCAGATCGGTCAGGTAGACAGCGGCCCAGGTGGCGAGCCTGGGCACCACGAGCTGGGCCGCCAGCGCCGCGATCAGCTCCTCGTCGCGCGCGCCCGCGAGCAGCTCGCCCGCCTCGGTGAGGAACGACAGCCGCCCCCGCTGCGTCCGGTCCCGCTCGGCCAGCCGCCGCCGGTGCAGGGTGCCGGCCACCTGGTCGGCGATGTGCCACAGGCTCGCGGAAAGGTCCTGGTCGAACCGGCCGGGCTCGGCGGCGGTCACCGCCAGGTGGCCGATCACCTCGTCCGCCACCACCAGCGGCGCGCAGGCGAGTGACCTGGCCCGCAGCAACCCGGCGAGCGCGG
>NZ_JAPNNL010000295.1 GCF_027620315.1 Nonomuraea corallina
TGCTCTCGGCGACCTCGGCATCAACCAGCAGTACGGTGAGGCCCAGGTGACCGTCACCGACCCGGACGACGAGACGCTGGTGTATCTGTATGACGCCTGGCGCGGCTACCGCATCCGCGGCGAGACCGATCAACTCGAATACACCACCTGGTACGAGTACGACCAGGCCGGCTTCCTGAAGAAGGTCATCGACCGCAACAACATCGCCAACGAGATCTACCAGGACAAACGCGGCAACACCCTCGGCCGGCAGTACTGCCGGGCCCCAGGAGAATGCGCGATCGAGTTCTGGACGTACTACCTGAACGCCAACGACCCGTTCGACCCGCGCAACGACCGAGTGGTCGCCTATCGGGACGGCCGCTCGAACTCCGACACCGACAACACCTACGCCAGCACCACCGTTTACAACAGTTACGGCGAGCCGACGGCACAGACCAGCCCGAAGACGACGGACTTCCCGTCCGGCCGCTCGACCAGCGTCACCTACACCGACGGCACCGAGAGCGCGGTCGGCGGCGGCAGCACCCCGGCGGGCCTGGTCAAGACCCGCACCGATCCGCGCGGGAACGTGTGGAGCTACCGCTACACCGCCGCCGGTGACCTGGCCGAGCAGACCGACCCCGAAGGCCTGGTCACCGAACTGGAGCATGACCTGCTGGGCCGCCTCGTCTCCAGCACCCGCATCTCCGATGCCGTCCCTGCGGGCGCGGAAACCACAATCGCCTACGACGGGCGCGGCCGGGTGACCACCAGCACGGCTCCCGGGGTGGAGAACGAGATCACCGAGGTCACGCACACCGCTCAGAGCCGTTACGTCTACGACGCGGACGGCAACGTGTTGTCGCAGACGGTGGCGGATTTGACCGGCGGTGAGCCCGACCGCGTCACCACCTACACCTACGACAGCCACGGCCGACAGGAGACGATCACCGGCCCCGAGGGCGGCGTGGTCCAGCAGGTGTTCAACGAGCGGGGCTGGCTGATGCAGACCACCGACCCACGGGGCACGGTCATCGAGTCGGGCTACAGCAAGCGCGGCGAACTCGTCTCGCGCACGTTGAAGGGCTGGACCGGCAGCCCGGTCAACCCGCAGGCGCCACAAGACCTGCTGCTGGAGTCCTACGCCTACGACGCGGCCGGACGATGGGTCGCCAGCGTGGAGGCGATGGGCCGCAAGACCACCAACGTGTACTGGACGGACAATCGCCTCAAGGAGCAGATCGCCGACGACGCCAAGCTCAACGGCTCAACGACGCCGCGCGATGTGGTCGTGCGCGCAGATGAGTACGACCCGGCGGGCAACTTGATCGAGCAGATGGCCGGCCACGGCACCGCCATCACCGTCTTCACCTACGACCAGGCCAGCCGGCTGGTATCGCAGACGCTGGACCCGGGAGCTCTGGCCCGCACCACCACGTTGGCCTACGACGCCAACACCAACGTCACCAGCAAGACCCTGACGGCCGCGGGCACCAGCCGGACCGAGTCAACCAGCTACGCCTACAACAAGCTCAACCAGATCACCCGCGAAACCGTCGAGAACGGCGCCCAGGACATCATCTCCACCCTCGGCTACGACGAGCGCGGCCTGGTCACCTCCATCACCGACCCGCGAGGCAACGCCGACGGCGCCACCGCCGCCGACTACACCACCACGCTGCGCTACGACGCGCTGGAGCGGCTGGTGGAGACCACCGCCCCCGAGGTGCAGGTGGACAAGAACGGCACCACCAGCCAGACCAGCCCGTCGGCGCTGATCGGCTACGACACCGCCGGCAACCAGACCCACCAGACCGACCCAGAGGGCCGCACCCACATCTCCGCCTACGACAAGGCGGGACGCCTGATCAGCGCCACCGCGCCCGCCTACACCCCGCCGGGCGGCAGCCCGATCACCCCGGTCATCCAGCACGCCTACGACGCGGCCGGACTACGCACCAGCACTACCGATCCGCGTGGCAACGTGACCGGCTACACCTATGACCAGCTCGGCCGCCAGGTCAGGGTCACTGATCCGGCACCTGCCGGGCAGACCGCCGGAACCTGGGTGACCGAATACAACGAGGCCGGGGAGACTCGGGTCACGACTGACCCGACAGGTGCCCGCGCTGAGGCCACCTACGACGACCTGGGTCGCCAGATCACCAGCACCCGGATCGAGCGCAAGCCCTCCACCGCCGCCTACGTCAGCCGGATGGAGTACGACGACGCCGGCCGGCTGGTCAAGCAGATCGCCCCCGGTAACAAGACCACCATCTACACGGTGAACCCGGCCGGCGACGTCACCGCGGTCAAGGACCCGGCCAACCAGACCACCACGATGGACTATGACGTGGCCGGACGCCTGATCAAGACCACCGACCCGCTGGGCAACGCCACCACCGCCGAGTACGACCTGGCCGGACGGCAGACCGCGGCCAAGGACCTCAACTCCGGCGGCATCGTGCAGCGCACCTTCTCCTACGGCTACGACGCGGCCGGCAACCCGACCAGCGCGACTACGCCGGAGGGTCACACCACCGAGCAAACCTTCGACGCCCTCAGCCGGTTGACCTCGCTGATCGAACCGGTCTCCGCAAGCGAGTCGATCACCACCAGCTTCGGCTACGACGCCGCAGGCGCCCGCACCCGGCTCACCGACGGCCGCGGCAACGCCACTTGGACGGCTTATAACAGCCTCGGTCTGCCCGAAACCGTCACCGAACCCGCCACCACCGTCCACCCGAACCTGTCCGACCGTACCTGGACTCACCTCTACGACGCGGCCGGAAACCAGGTCGCCACCGTCCAGCCGGGCGGGGTGCGGATCGACCGCATCTTCGACCACCTGGGCCGCCTCACCGACGAGGACGGCAGCGGCGGCGGTGCGGCGACCGCCGAGCGCAGCTTCGGCTACGACCTGGCCGGTCGCGCCACCACGATCGGTGACCTGAGCGTGGACTATAACGACCGCAGCCTTCCGTTGACCGTGTCGAAGGGCGGCAGCCAGCAGAGCGCCTACAGCTACGACGCGCTCGGCAACCCCATCCAGCGCATCGACGCCGCCGGCACCGCCGCCTTCACCTGGGACAACAACAGCCGGCTGCAGACCGCCACCGACCCGGTCACCGGCCGCACCCTCACCTACGGCTACGACGCGGCCAGCCGCTTGAAGACCATCACCGCCACCAGCGGCCAGGCCAGCACCCAGACCTTCGACTACGACGCGATGGATCGGCTGACCGGCCACACGCTGAAGAACGGCTCCGGCACCCAGCTCGCCAAGATCACCTACGGGTGGGACAAGGACGACAACCTCACCACCAAGACCACCACCGGTACTGCTGGCGCAGGCACCAACACCTACGGCTACGACCACGCCGGCCGCCTGACCTCCTGGACCGCCCCCGGCGGCACCACCACCGCATATGAGTGGGACGCCTCCGGCAACCGCACCAAAGCCGGCAGTAAGACCTTCACCTACGATGAACGCAACCGCCTCACCTCCGGCGACGGCACCGACTACACCTACACCCCGCGCGGCACCCTGGCCGGCCACACCAGGAACGGCACCACCACCTCCTACACCTTCGACGCCTTCGACCGGCTCATCGCCGACGGCGACAGCCTCTACAGCTACGACGCCCTCAACCGCGTCACCAGCCGCATCCGCGGCACCACCAACCAGACCTTCGCCTACTCCGGGCTGGGCAACGACCTGGCCACCATCAGCGCTGGCGGCACCCTCCAGGCGAAGTACAGCCGAGACGCGTTCGGAGCCCTGCTCGGCCTGCAGGAAGCCGGCGGGTCTGCCGTCGCCGCCCTGTCGGACCTGCACGGCGACCTGGTCGCCACGTTCACCACATCCTTGACCAGCAGCACCAGCTACGACCCGTTCGGTGCTGTCACCGCCCGGACCGGCGCCGCCACCACACTGGGATACCAGGGTGAGTACACCGACCCGGACACCGGCAAGGTCAACATGCACGCCCGCTGGTACCAGCCCGTAACCGGCACCTTCACCAGTCGCGACACCGCCACCCTAAATCCGAGGCCGTCCGTTCAAGCCAACCGCTACACCTACGCCAACGCCGCACCATTGACAGGCATCGACCCAACCGGCCACTACACCACCTCAACGGGCTTGGGCACCGACAGCGGCAGCGGCTATTCGGGTGCCGGATGCAGCATTGGCTACCTGTGCTTGGGAGCGGGAGGTGGTGACGCCCTCAACGGCGGGTTCAAGAGTCCGGGTACCGGCTACGGAGATATCAGCGCCTACGCTGGTACCACAATGAGCTACGGAGGCGGCTGCGTCGACAGCAGCAGCAGCATCTGCCACGAGACCTACGTAAACGAACGCTGGTGGAGCGATCTCATCAACTCCCCCGGCTACGACTACGACTCCAGTCCACTGATGTCGGATGAGGAGGCCAAACGTATCGGAGTTATGAACAACGGACGGCCGGTAGACCAGCCGTTCTTCTGGGACGACGCAGTTTCAGAAGAAGTTCGTAACGCCTATATGGCTGGCTGGTATC
>NZ_JAPNNL010000296.1 GCF_027620315.1 Nonomuraea corallina
GGTGGAGTTCGACGCCGACGCCGAGGGCGCCGAGGACGTCGAGATCAAGGTGCGCTGCGAGGCCGGGCGGCCGGTCATGTCTCGAGACTGAGCGCCTGCGAGGTCAGCTCGGCCTGCTTCCTGATCTGGCCCATGATGATGGGGTTGACCCCCTTGGCCTGGAAGGTCGCGACCATCTGGTCCAGGACCGCCCTGGCCTTGGGCAGGTCGCCCTGCCGGGCCTCCGCCCTGGCCCAGCGGCGCATCACCATGTTGAGCGTGATGTTGTCGATCGTGCCCGCCCCGGCGACCTTCGCCAGCTGCTGGATGCCCTGCTTCGGGTCGGGCGGCCGGATCGCCAGCCGCTTGTCCGCGCCGATGGCCTTGAACTCCCGCTCGGCGTTGAGGCCCTTGACCATCCGGGCGTAGACGGCCAGCGGGTGGCCGCCGTGCCGGTCGAGCAGCTCGTCCAGCGCCTGGTTGCCCGAGTTCAGCGCCGGCGAGTCGGAGCCGAGCAGTGAGAACAGCTTGCCCTGGTCCTCGCCCAGCATCAGCTCCGCCACCCGGTGGTCGTCGCCGGAGGCCGGGTAGCGGACCCGGACCAGGCAGGGCGGGGAGACCACGCGCGAGCCGTCGGCCGCGATGTACTGGGCGCGCACCTGGTACTCGCCGGGCTGCTGGAAGTAGTGGCCGTCGCGGCCGTGGCCGATGTAGGCGCTGCGGTACATGGCCGGGTTGCCGGAGTCGAGCCTGATCTGCGGGGAACGGTCGACGCAGTGGCGCATCATCGGCCGGTAGAGCACCGTCCGGCCGCTCGGCTGGGTGATCGTGACCTGGGTGAACTCCGTGTCGGGGTGCAGGTGGCCGTGGGTGACGCGCGGCTCGTCCGTACAGGAGAGCTTGAGCTCGACCACCACCGGCTCGCCGAGGGCGAACCACTCCTTGGCCCGCGCCTCCAGCCGCAGCCCCGAGTGGTCCTCGATCGGCTGCTCGAACGGGACCGCCTCGGCCGCGCCGGTGCCGAACGCGTTGGCGCCCATGGCGACGTCCCGGAAGAAGCCGTGGCGCAGGTGCACCAGCTCCGTTTCGGTGAACTGGAACGGGAACGCCGCCCAGTAGCCCGCCTC
The DNA here is from genome assembly GCF_027620315.1 of Nonomuraea corallina. Lineage (GTDB taxonomy): Bacteria > Actinomycetota > Actinomycetes > Streptosporangiales > Streptosporangiaceae > Nonomuraea > Nonomuraea corallina. The sequence goes on from NZ_JAPNNL010000296.1 coordinate 1,107, forward strand.
GCCGCCGGGACGGTAGTTCTGGACGTAGTTCATCCAGGACAGGTCGCCGAAGCCGCCGTGCGGGCCGAGCGGCTGGGGCGGTCTGGCGAGGTTCTTCTGCCAGGAGTGCAGCAGGTTGAAGGCGTGCCCGAGCTCGTGCACGTACGTGCGTAACTGGGCCCGCTGCGCCTCCGGCGAGTCGCCCTTGATCGCGTCGTGGAAGACGGCGGCGCCCTGCCGCTGGTGCGCGTCGTTGTAGTCGAACATGATGCCCCGGTAGCCGCCCACGTGCCTGCTGGCCACGAGCAGCCACACCCGCCAGGCCGGCGCGTCGCCGAACAGGCCGAACTGCTGCGTCATCGCGTGGTGCAGCTCGGCGTCGTCCCACGCCAGGTCGGGGCCGGAGCCGTCCACCGGGATAACGCCGGGCTCGGTCACGGTCAGCCCGACGCCCGCCTCCGCCCACGCCCGCGCCACGTCCAGCTCCCGCGCCGGCGATCCGCCGCCCCCGCCCAGCGTGCCGGTGTGGTACGAGACGAACGGCACGGCGCCGGCCACCGAGTCCTGCTCCAGCACCACCTCGCGGAAGTGCGGCGAGGCGAAGGCGATCGGGTAGGCCCGCCCGGCGACGTGGGCGGTGCCGCGGCCGTCGCCGATCGTGACGCGCACCTGCCGGTCAGGCGGCGCGAACGTGAACTCCCCCCGCCCCTCGATCCGCGTCTCGTCGCCCTCCGCCGTGACGGCGGGCGCGTGCACCACGAAGGACCCCTCGTAGGTGACGGTCGCGCCCACGGTGGAGAACAGGTCTCCGCTCACCCGGCCCGTCGGCCCGGGCCCGTCGACGTCGACGCGGAGCGCCAGCTTCACGTCGCCGGTCTGGCCCTCGTACCGCCCGCTGATCATGATCGCCCCCCTGGAGTCGTGGCTCACACCGGACACTTCTCCCGACGGGCGGGCCTGTCAACGGGATCCGCGAACTCGCAGCGAGTCCAGCAGTTCCTCGGAGGCCCGGGTGATCGTCTCCACGGCCCGGTCGAACGCCTCGGCGTTGTGCGCGGCCGGGGAGCGGAAGCCGGAGATCTTCCTGACGTACTGCAGCGCCGCCGCCCGCACGTCGTCCTCGGTGACGTCCTCGGTGTACGGGGGGCGCAGGGTCTTGATGCTTCGGCACATGTCTCAACCGTAATAGCCGAGACGGCGGCTTATCTCCCGCGCACCCCCGGCCAGGCGCTCGCCCACCTCGGGCAGCCGCTGCGGGGTCAGCCGGTAGGACGGCCCGGACGCGCTCACGGCGGCCACGACGGCGCCGTCGACGTTCCTGATCGGGGCCGCGACCGCGTTCAGCCCCGGCTCCAGCTCCTCCACCGCGGTGGCCCAGCCACGCCGGACGATCTCCTCAAGCCCGAGCCGCCGCTCGTCGGTGATGGTCTGCGGGGTGAACCGGCGCAGCTCGGCGGGCACGGCCAGCGCGCCGAACGCCATCAGCACCTTGCCGCTGGAGGTGGCGTGCGCGGGCGTGCGGGCGCCGACCCAGCTCTGTCCGCTGATCGCGGACGGGCCGCGCACCTGGCTGACGTTGACGGCGTCGCCGTCGCGGGGCACCGCGACGTTGACCGTCTCGCCGATCTCCTCGGCCAGCCGCCGGCACACCGGCCCGCTCTCCCTGGCCAGGTCGAGCTGGTTGGTGGCGGCGCCGGCGAGCCGCACCACGCCGACGCCGAGCCGGTAGCGGCCCCGGTCGCCGGTCTGCTCCACGAGCCCGCCCTGCTCCAGCGCGCCCAGCAGGCGGGACGCGGTGGACTTGTGCACCTCCAGCTCCGAGGCCAGGTCCGTCACGCGGGTCGCCCCCTCGCGGGCGAGGATCTCCAGGATGGCGATGGCTCGGTCGACGGATTGCACGGAGCTGTTGCTCATAGCGCAACAGCTTAATCCGTCGAGGCACGGGCCGGGGGTCCTCAGCCTCCGGCCGGGCTGAGCTCCGCGCCGAACGCGTCGGCGATCTTCAGCATGCCGCGGGCCAGCTCGTCGCGGTCCAGGGCGTCGATCCGGTCGGCCGGGCCCGACACCGACATCGCGGCCACCACCCGCTCGCCGTCGCGCACCGGCACGGCCAGGCAGTGCACGCCCAGCTCCTCCTCGCCCAGGTCGAGCGCGTAGCCGCGGTCGCGCACCAGGCCGAGCTCGTCGAGCATGGCCGGGGCGGCGGTGATCGTGTTGGGCGTGCGCCGGGGCATCCCGGTGCGCTCCAGCAGCGTGACCGCCTCCTCGGCGGCCCGCCAGGCCAGCAGCACCTTGCCCACGGCCGTGCTGTGCGGCAGCACCCTCCTGCCGACCTCGGCGAACATCCGCAGCCTGCGCGGCGAGGGCACCTGCGCCACGTAGACGATGAAGTCGCCTTCGAGCACCGCCAGGTTGGCCGTCTCGCCCGACAGCTCCACCATCCGCGTCAGATGGGGCTGCGCCCATACCCCGACCATGCCCTCGGCCACGCCGCCGAGCCGCACCAGCCCGCCGCCCAGCGCGTAGCGCCGATCGGACTCCTGGCGCACGTAGCCGCGCGCCAGCAGGGTCTGCAACAGCCGGTGAATGGTCCCGTACGGCAGCCCGGTGCGGGCGGCGATCTCCGACAGGCCCGCCTCGCCGCCGTACTCGGCCAGCGCCTCCAGCACGTCGAGCGCCCGCTCGACCGACTGCACGCTCACAGGGCGACCCCGCGCAGCGACGCGTCCAGCACCTCGGCGGTGTGCGCCACCCTGATCCCGGCCCCCCGGCGGCGCATCGCCGCGGCGATCTGCATGGTGCAGCCCGGGTTGGCCGACACCAGCAGCCCGGCCCCGGTGGAGGCGACCGCCTCGGCCTTGCGGTCGCCCAGGTCGCGGGCCGCCTCCGGCTGGAAGATGTTGTAGGTGCCGGCCGAGCCGCAGCAGATCGCGGCGTCGGGCACCTCCCGCAGCTCCAGCCCGGGGATGCCGCGCAGCAGCTCACGCGGCTGCGCGCGGATGCCCTGGGCGTGCGCCAGGTGACACGCGTCGTGGTAGGCCACGGTCACCGGCAGCGGATGCCGCTCGGCCACCGGACCCAGCGCGACCAGGAACTCCGACAGGTCCATCACCCGGAAGCCCGGCTCCTCGCCGAGCAGCTCCCCGTACTCCTTCATGGACGAGCCGCAGCCGGCCGCGTTGACCACCACCGTGTCGACGCCCGCCCGGCGGAAGGCGCGGACGGTGCGCCGGGCCAGCCGCCTGGCCTGGTCCGGCCGGCCGGCGTGCACGCTCAGCGCCCCGCAGCAGCCCTGCCCCGGCGGGATCAGCACGTCGCAGCCCTCCAGCGCGAGCACCCGCGCGGTGGCCGCGTTCACCTGCGGGAAGAACTCGCCCTGCACGCACCCGGTGAGCATGCCCACCACGGCC
>NZ_JAPNNL010000297.1 GCF_027620315.1 Nonomuraea corallina
GCCGAACGGCTGCGCGCGCGGGTCGACGAGATCACCGCCCTGGAGTCCTTCGCCACCGGCGTGCCGATCGGCCAGACCAGCGGGCTCGGGCTCATCGTGCACGGCGCGTTCGCGCTGGCCGCCGCCCAGATCAGCGCCGGGCTGCTGCGCGCCGACCGCGACGGGGTCGAGGTGCACCACCTGCCCTGGGGCCCGGCCCTGTGCCTGGTGCCGTGGAACGCGCCCGCCCCGATGGCCGCGCACAAGGCCGCCAGCGCGCTGGCGGCCGGCTGCCCCGTCGTGCTCAAGGTCAGCGAGTACGCCCCGTACGGCACCCAGGCGCTGGCCGAGGTCCTCGGCGAGGTGCTGCCGCCCGGCGTCTTCCAGCTCGTCATGGGCGACGCCCGCACCGGGGCCCGGCTGGCCGAGGACCCGAGGATCCGCGCCGTCTCCTTCACCGGCGGCCTGGCCGGCGGGCGGGCCGTCGCCGCCGCCTGCGCGGGCGCGCTCCGCCCCGCCCAGCTGGAACTCGGCGGCAACAACCCGCTCGTGGTGCTGCCCGACGCCGACACCGGCGCCGCCGCCCAGGCCGCCGCCGAGCTGCTCACCTCGCTCAACGGCCAGTGGTGCCGGGCGCTCGGGCGGCTCATCGTGCCCCGCCCGCGCCTGGACGAGCTGGTGGCGGCCGTCGGCGAACGCCTCGCCGCGCTGCGCGCCGGCGACCCGCTCGACCGGGGCACCGAGTACGGGCCGCTGGTCCACTCCGCCCACCTGGCACGGGTACGGGCCGCGACGGCCCAGGCCGGAGGCCGGGCGACCGCGTACGGCGACATGCCGGGCCAGGGCAACTACCTGGCCCCCACGCTCATCACCGGAGCCGACCTGGCCGACGAGATCTTCGGACCGGTCGCCGCCGTGGTGCCCTACGACAGCGAGGAGGAGGCGGTGGCGTTGGCGAACGCGACCCCGTACGGGCTCGAAGGCTACGTCTTCGGCGCCGACGAGGAGCGGGCGCTGGCCGTGGCCCGGCGGGTGCGCGCCGGCGAGGTCAAGGTGAACGGGTCGAGCGTCATGAGTCTGCACCTGTTCACGCCGCGTCCGGCGTGGGGGCTGTCCGGGCTGGTGGACGAGGGGACGGCGGAGACGATCCGGTTCTTCACCGGCACCCGCGTCGTCGGCGTCGAGCGGGCGCCGTGAAGCGGGCGCTGGTCGCCGGGGCCGGGCCGGTGGGGCTCACGGCGGCGCTCACGCTGGCCCGCGGCGGGGTGCCGGTGACCGTCCTGGAAGCCGGACCGGAGCTGGCCGCCGAGTCCCGGGCCTCCACCTTCCACCCGCCGACGCTGGAGATGCTGGACGGACTCGGCGTGCTGCCGGAGCTGATGCAGCGCGGCCTGATCGCGCGCACCTTCCAGTACCGCGACCGGCGCGGGGGCCCCGTCGCCACGCTGGACATGGCCGTGCTCGCCGACGACACGCCGCACCCGTACCGGGTGCAGTGCGAGCAGAGCAAGCTCACCCCCATCCTGATGGAGCACCTGCTGCGGCACGGCGGCGAGGTGGTGTTCGGGGCGGCGGTCCGCGAGGTGGAGCCGCGGGCCGGAGGCGTGCTGGTGACTACCGAGGCCGGCGCGCGGCACACCGGCGACCGGCTGGTCGCCGCCGACGGCGCCCACTCGGCGGTGCGGCGCTCGCTCGGCGTCCCCTTCGAGGGCATCACCTACCCCGAGCGGTTCCTGGTCGCCTCCACCGAGGAGGACCTGGACGCCCTGCTGCCGGGCATCGCGCCGATCAACTACGTCTTCGACCCCGAGGAGTGGCTGGTCCTGCTGCGCACGCCCGACCACTGGCGGGTGCTGCTGCCCACGCCCGAGGACACCCCCGACGGGGCCGAGCTCGCCCGGCTGGCCGGGCGGCTGCGGGCCGTCGCCGACCCCGGGCGTGACTGGAAGGTCGCGCACGCCTCGCTCTACCGGGTGCACCAGCGGGTGGCCGCCCGTTTCCGGGACGGGCCGGTCCTGCTGGCGGGGGACGCGGCCCACGTCAACAACCCGCTCGGCGGCCTGGGCATGAACAGCGGCATCCACGACGCCGTGCTGCTCGCCACGGCGCTGCTGTCCGGCGACGACGCCGCGGTGGACGAGGCGGCCGGTCGCAGGCGGCGGGTGGCGCTCGACCACGTCCGCGCGATCAGCCACGGCAACTGGGAGAAGCTGCGGGCGGCCGACCCCGCCGCCCACCACGCCGAGCTGCGCGCCCTGGCCGCCGACCCTCAGGCCGCCAGGGCGCACCTGCTGCGCGCCTGCCTGATCACGTCCCTGAGGTGACGGCCCGCCGGGCGGGCGGCCGGGAAAGGAAGACCAGATGGAACTGATCAGCCGGGAGAACCCCGCCCGGATCACCGAGATCGTGGGCCGGGTGCCCGTCACCGGCGCGGACGGCGTGGACGCGGCGGTGCGCCGGGCGGACCAGGCCCGGCGGGAGTGGGCGGCCCGGTCGATCGGCGACCGGATCGCCGCCCTGCGGGAGGCCGCGCAGACCGTCACCGGCCGGGTCGGGGAGCTGGCCGAGCTGCTGGCGCGCGAGTCCGGCAAGCCGCTGGCCGATTGCCGGGGCGAGATCTCGTTCGCGCTGACCTACCTGCGCTGGGTGTGCGAGCACGCGCCTGGCGTGCTGGCCCCCGCCGAGATCGACGACGCCGCCGGCCGGCTGGTGGTGCGGCGCGCGCCGTACGGGGTGGTGGCGTGCCTCACGCCGTGGAACGCCCCCGTCATCCTGGCCATGGTCAAGCTGGCGCCCGCGCTGGCGGCCGGGAACGCGGTGGTGCTGAAGCCGTCGCCGCTGGCGCCGCTGGCGGTCGGCGAGGTGGCCGCGGCGCTGCCGGGCGTGGAGGTCGTGCACGGCGGCGCGCCGGCCGGGCGGGCGCTGGTCACCCACCCTCTGGTCCGCAAGGTGGCCTTCACCGGGGGTGACGCGGCCGGGCGGGAGATCGCGGCGGCGGCCGGCGCGATGCTCACGCCGTCGGTGATGGAGCTCGGCGGCAACGACCCCGCCCTGTTCCTGCCGGACTTCGCGCTCACCGACGACGACTACGAGCGGCTGGTCATGGCGTCGTTCGCGACCAGCGGGCAGGTGTGCATGGCGGCCAAACGGCTGTACGTGCCGCGTGCCCGGCTGGCGGAGTTCACCGAGGCGTACCGGGCGGCGGCCGAGCGGGTGCTGGTGGTCGGTGATCCGCTGGCCGCCGGGGTGACGATGGGGCCGGTCATCTCCGCCCCGGCCGCCGAGCGCGTCCGGGGGCTGGTGGCGGGGTCGGTCGCCCGTGGGGGTACGGCGGTGCCGCTCGGCCGCGCCCACGGCGACCTCGAATCCGGATATTTCGTGACCCCGACTCTGGTCACCGGGCTCGGCGACGACGCGCCCCTGGTCGCCGAGGAGCAGTTCGGCCCGGCCGTGCCGCTGCTGCCGTACGACACCGAGGACGAGGCGCTGGCCAGGGCCAACGCCGGAGAGCTCGGGCTGGCCGCCTCCGTGTGGTCGGCCGACGAGGACCGCGCCTTCGCCCTGGCCGCCCGCCTGGAGGCCGGCTTCGTCTTCGTCAACACCCACAACCGCACCGGCATGTCGCTCCGCGCGCCCTTCGGCGGCGTCAAGCGCAGCGGGTACGGCCGGGAGTACGGCGAGGAGGGCCTGCTGGAGTACGTCCAGAGCGCGGTCGCGCACGCCCCCGCCGCCTTCCGCGGGGGCGGGGGCGGCATGTCCGCCACGGCCTACCCGGTGTGAGCGCCGGGCAGGCCGGGCTCGTCAGCCTTCCTGGCCGAGCAGGGCGCCCGCCAGCCGCCAGGGGCGCCCGTCCACCAGGTCGGTGCCCCGGGAGACGTGGCGGTTGACCGCCTGCTCCGGGCGGACCACGGCGTGCACGACCTCGTCGGAGTTCTTCACCGCGGTCACCTCCGGGTGGCTGATGCGGCCGGTGAAGGGCCCTTCCCAGGCGGTCCAGAGGGTGAAGTCCCGGGGCGCGGCCAGGATGAGCCCCGCCACCCCGTCGGGACCGTCCTGGCCGGCCACCACCACGTTGAGACGGTTCTCCGCGGCCCTTTCGAGCAGGCCGAGCCGCAGCTCCCACGGTTCCCTGGCGGTGTACGGGACCGCGACCACGTCGGCGTCGGCCAGCGCCGCGAGGCGGAACTCCTCCGGATGCCGCGCGTCCTCCCCCGCGATGATCGCCAGGCGGCCCCAGGGCAGCGGGTGGATCGGGCAGGGCTCGGCGCCGGGGGTCAGCACGCCCGAGGCGTTCACCAGGGCTCCGGCCCCGGTGACGACATGAGCGGGGGTGTCCCGTACGGCCGCCGAGACCTCCTCCGCCGTCAGCGGGGAGCCCTCGGGCAGGACGATGAGGGCGG
>NZ_JAPNNL010000298.1 GCF_027620315.1 Nonomuraea corallina
GCGTTGAGGCCGCCGTCGCGGGACAGCTTGGCGGCGGCCAGCTCGACGCCGGACAGCACCGCGTCCATCGGCAGCCGCTCGCCGATCAGCCCGGTCGAGCAGACCGCGATCTCGCCCGCCGAGTCGGCCAGCAGCTCCGCCACCTTCTCCGCGGTCGCGTGCGTGTCCTGGAACCCTTCGTGGCCGGTGCAGGCGTTGGCGCCGCCCGAGTTGAGCACGACCGCCCGTAGCCGCCCGCCGCGCAGGACCTGCTGCGACCAGAGCACCGGCGCCGCCTTCACCCGGTTGGCGGTGAAGACGCCGGCGGCGGCGCGGTTCGGCCCGTCGTTGACGACGAGGGCCAGGTCGCGGGCGCCGCCGGACTTGATGCCGGCGGCCACGCCCGCGGCCCGGAAGCCCAGGGGTGCGGTCACGCTCATGGAGCAACTCCGTTCGTGGGGAGACCGAGCTCTTCGGGCAGGCCGAGGGCCAGGTTGGCGCTCTGGATCGCGCCCCCGGCCGTGCCCTTGGTCAGGTTGTCGATGGCGATGACGGCCAGCACCCGGCCGGCGCGCTCGTCGAGCGTCACCTGCAGGGCGGCGGTGTTGGCGCCGTAGGTCATCGCGGTGGCGGGCCAGACGCCCTCCGGCAGCAGCGTCACGAAGGGCTCCGCCCGCAGCGCCTCCTCGTACGCCTCGCGCAGCGCGGCCCCGGTGAGTCCGGGCGCCGCCGGGGCGGTGCAGGTGGCCAGGATGCCGCGGCTCATCGGGGCGAGCGTGGGAGTGAAGGAGACCCGCACCGGCGCGCCGGCCGCCGCGCTCAGCCCCTGCTCCATCTCGGGGGTGTGGCGGTGCGCGCCGCCGACGCCGTAGGCGCTGACCGAGCCCATGACCTCGCTGCCGAGCAGGCTGGCCTTGAGCGACTTGCCGGCGCCGCTGGTGCCGCTGGCGGCGACCACGACGACGTCCGGCTCGGCCAGGCCCGCCGCGAACGCGGGCGTCAGCGCGAGCAGGACCGAGGTGGGGTAGCAGCCCGGCACCGCGATGCGGCGGGCGCCTTTGAGCACCTCGCGCTGGCCGGGCAGCTCCGGCAGGCCGTAGGGCCAGGTGCCGGCGTGCTCGCCGCCGTAGAACTCCGCCCAGGCGGCCGGGTCGGCGAGCCGGTGGTCGGCGCCGCAGTCGACGACCAGCGTGTCCTCGCCGAGGCGGGCGGCGATGGCCGCCGAGTGGCCGTGCGGGAGCGCGAGGAAGACGACGTCGTGCCCGGCGAGCGTCTCCGGCGTGGTGTCCTCGATGACGCGATCGGCCAGCCTCGGAAGCTGCGGCTGGTGGGCCCCGAGCCGGCTACCGGCGCTGGAGGCCGCGGTGAGCGCGCCGATCTCCAGCTCGGGATGGCCGAGCAGCAGGCGGAGCAACTCGCCGCCCGCGTAGCCGCTGGCTCCGGCGACCGCTGCTCTCATGCCGACCTCCTGCATAATCATGCATCCTACCTCATGGTCTTACTAGTAAAGATGATGCACCGCAGAGGATGGATATGCAACCTGCTCACCGTATATCGAGACCATGACGGAACCCGCACCGCGGGGGCCCCGCCCCGGTGAACACGCTGTCTAGCGCAACGTACCTACCGGTCGGTACTGTGATGTACCCGACAGCCGTCCCGTGGGAGTTCTGTGCCATGAGCCTTTCGCATGCCCAGGTCGAAGCCCAGCTCACCGGACCCGGTCAGCTCTTCGAGATGGAAGAGATCGGCGATACCGGCATCCGGACGTGGAAGCACGCCCCCACCCACTTCCGCCAGCTGCTGGAGAACAGCCGCTGGCACGGCGAGAAGGTCTTCCTCGTCTACGAGGACGAGCACGTCACCTTCGAGGACCACTACCGGCGCGCCGCCACCCTCGCCAACCGGCTGAGCGCCGACTACGGCGTGCGCAAGGGCGACCGGGTGGCCATCGCCATGCGCAACTACCCCGAATGGTCGATCGCCTTCTCGGCCGTGCTCGCGGCGGGCGCCATCGCCGTGCCGCTGAACGCCTGGTGGACCGAGCCGGAGCTGGCCTACGGCGTCCTCGACTCCGGCGCGAAGGTGATCATCGCCGATGACGAGCGGGCCCTCAGGCTGGCCGGCACGGGCGTGCCGATGATCGTCGCCAGGGGCGAGGCGCCCCCCGGCGCCCGGACGTTCGCGGAGGTGCTCGGCGAGATCAGGGCCGACGTCACGCTGCCCGAGGTGGAGCTGTCCCCCGACGACCCGGCCACCATCTTCTACACCTCCGGCACCACCGGGCGGCCCAAGGGCGCGCTCGGCAGCCACCGCAACCTGGGCCAGTCGCCGATGACCGTCGCCTACGGGCTCTACCGCGCGGCCGCGATGACCGGCAAGGACCCCGGCGAGGCCGCGGCCGTGCGCCGGGTGACGCTGCTGACCGTGCCGCTGTTCCACGTCACCGGCTGCTTCTCGGCGCTGACCACGACCCTGTTCAGCGGCGGCGGCCTGGTGCTCATGTACAAGTGGGACCCGGGCCAGGCGCTGCGGCTGATCGAGCGGGAGAAGGTCAGCGCCATGATCGGCGTGCCGACCAACGCCTGGCAGCTGATGTCCCACCCCGACTTCGCCAAGCACGACCTGTCGTCGCTCAACACCCTCGGCTACGGCGGCGCGCCCGCCCCGCCCAAGCTGCTGGAGCGCATCACCGCGAACCTCCCCGCCCGCGCCGCGTCCAACGGCTACGGCATGACCGAGACCACCGCGCTGGCCATCGGCAACGGCGGCGCCGACTACCAGACCCACCCCGACAGCATCGGCAGGCCCTCCCCCGTGGTCGACGTGCGCGTGGTCGACCCGGCGAACGCCGAGTTGCCTCCCGGCGAGGTCGGGGAGCTCTGCGTACGCGGCCCCAACGTCATCCTGGGTTACTGGAACAAGCCGGAGGCCACCGCCGAGACGTTCGTCGACGGCTGGCTGCACACCGGCGACCTGGCCAAGATCGACGAGGACGGGTTCGTCTACATCGTCGACCGGGCCAAGGACATGGTGATCAGGGGCGGCGAGAACGTCTACTGCGCCGAGGTGGAGGCCGCGCTCTTCGAGCACCCGGCGGTGGACGACGTGGCGGTGATCGGCGTCCCGCACGACGAGCTGGGCGAGGAGGTGGGCGCGGTGGTCCGCCTCGCGCCGGGCGCCTCGGCCACCGGGGAGGAGCTGCGGGCGTTCCTCGGCGGGCGGATCGCCGCGTTCAAGGTGCCGGTGCTGTTCTGGTTCCGTGAGGACGAGCTGCCGCGCAACCCCGGTGGCAAGATCCTCAAGACCCGCCTGCGCAGGGAGGTCCTCGGCGGCTGAAGGCGCGTCCAGCGGCCCGCCTCCCGAGGGCGGGCCGTTTTCATGACATATCAACAGCTCAGCGCGTCTGCGCTAGATCCTCTTACCTCCTGCGTAATCGCGTGGCCTATGTGCCCGCTGACACCGTTGCGGGTGTCGGAAAGAACGCACGAGGAGGCGTCGATGAGCACCACCACCACGACCACCGGCCGGGCCGGCTTCCTGCGGCTCGTCCTCGCCCTGGACGCCGGCGTCACAGGGGTCAACGGCCTGGCCTACCTGGCCGCCGCCGGCCCTCTGAGCGACCTGCTCGGACCGGGCGCGGGCCTGCTGCGCGGGATCGGGGTCTTCCTGATCGGGTACGCGGTCGCCGTCGGACTCCTGGCGGCCCGCGGCGAGGTCAGCGAGGCGGGCACCCGGGCGGTGATCGGGTTGAACCTCGCCTGGGCCGTGGCCGGCGTCCTCGCCGTCGTGGCCGGGCTGCTGACGTTCAGCACGCTCGGCGCGGTGTGGACGGTCCTCCAGGCCCTCGTGGTCGCCGGATTCGCGGCGCTGCAGATCGCCGGCCTCCGCAGGCTCCGCTGACCGCCCCGGCCCGGACCATCTCCGAAGATCGACCATCATCGAAAGGCTGATATTTTATGACGAACCTCGTCGAACGTTACGTGGCCGCCTGGAACGAGACCGACCCCGCCGCCCGCGCGAAGGCCGTGGCCGAGGTGTGGACCGAGGACGCGACGTACACCGATCCCCTCGCGGACGTGGCCGGTCACGACGGCATCGCCGCCGTCATCGAGGGCGCCCAGGGCATGTTCCCCGGCCTGGTCTTCACGCCCGGCGAGCAGTACGACGCCCACCACGACGTCGCCCGCTTCACCTGGCACCTGGGCCCGGAGGGCGGGGAGCCGGTGGTGGTCGGCTTCGACGTGGTGGAGCTGGCCGGGGACGGGCGCGTGCGCAGGGTCGTCGGTTTCCTCGACA
>NZ_JAPNNL010000299.1 GCF_027620315.1 Nonomuraea corallina
GAGCATGGTGGCGGCGTCGGCCGGCACGCGGTAGGCGGTCGACCAGATGGTGGTCTCGGTGGGCCCGTAGAAGTTCCACAGCTCCCCGGTCGCCTTGAGCAGCCGCGCCGCCAGGTCGACGGGCAGCGGCTCGCCGCCGAGGATGGCGCGCGGCAGGCCGGGCGGCAGGTGGTCGGCGATCAGCCCCGCCACGGACGGGGTGAGCTGGACCAGGTCCACCCCCTCGGCCGCGCGCCCGGCCTCCCGGGGCACGCGGGAGGCGTCGTCGGGGGCGACGACGAGGGTGCCGCCGGACAGCAGCGGCGTGAAGATCTCCAGCGCGGCGATGTCGAAGGACAGCGACGTCATGAGCAGGGCGCTGCCGCCGCCGAGCCGGCGCACGACGTCGGTGACCAGGTTGACGACCCCGCGGTGGGGCACCTCGACGCCCTTGGGGCGGCCGGTCGAGCCGGAGGTGTAGATGAGGTAGGCCAGGTCGTCGGGGCTGACCCGTACCGGCGGCGCGGGCGGCGCGTCCTCGGCAGGCCGGTCCAGCAGGAGCGTGCGCGGCAGTCCGCCGGGCAGGTCCGCGGCCAGCCGCGAGTCCGTGATGAGCAGGCCCGCGCCGGAGTCGGACAGGAGGTAGGTCAGCCGCTCGGCGGGGTAGGCCGGGTCCAGCGGCAGGTAGTGCCCGCCGGCCCGCAGCACCGCCAGCAGCGCCACGATCAGGGCGGGGTCGCGCGGCAGGCACAGCGCCACGCACGTGCCGGGGCCGACCCCGGCCGCCGCCAGCCGCCCGGCCAGCGCGCCGACGCGTGCGTCCAGCTCGGCGTAGGTGAGGCCGCCGCCGCTCAGGTCGCGGACGGCGACCGCGCCGGGGGTGCGGGCGGCCTGCTCGGCGACCAGCTCGTGCAGGGCCCGCTCGGGGTACGGCGCCGCCGTGGCGTTCCAGGCGGTCAGGACCTCCCGTTCCCGCTCGGGGGTCATCAGCGGCAGCCGCGACAGGCGGACGGCCGGGTCGGCGACGACGGCCTCCAGGACCAGCCGGTACGCCTCGGCCAGCCGCTCGACCGTGCCGGCGTCGTACAGCTCGGTGCTGTACTCGAAGTAGAGGCTCGCACCCGAGGGGGTCCTGACCACGTCGAGGCCGAGGTCCTGCTGAGCGGTGCCGTTGGGGAACTGGCCGCGCGAATCCATCGGCAGCAGGTTGAAGCCGATCTGGTACAGCGGGGTGCGGCTGGGGTCGCGGGCCGGCCGCAGCGCCTCCACCAGCCGGTCGAACGGCACGTCGGCGTGGTCCAGCGCCTCCAGCACGGTGCCGCGCACCCGGTCCAGCAGTTCGTCGAAGGACGGGTCGCCGGACAGGTCGGTGCGCAGCACCAGCGTGTTCACGAACATGCCGATGACCGGCTCGAACTCGGGCAGGTCCCGGCCGGCCACCGGCGTGCCGGCCACGACGTCGTCCCCGCCGCCCCACCGGGCGAGCAGCGCCTTGAACCCGGCCAGCAGCACCATGAACAGGGTGGCGCCGCGCCGGCGCGCCAGCTCCTCCAGCGCCTCGGCGAGGCCAGGGGGCAGGGCGCAGGCGTACTCGGCGCCGGCGTGGCCGCGGGCGGCCGGGCGCGGCCGGTCGGTGGGCAGCCCGGTGTCGCCGGGCAGCCCGGCCAGCCGTTCGCGCCAGTAGCCGAGCTGGGCCTCCAGGACGCCGCCGGCCAGGTGTTCGCGCTGCCAGGCGGCGTAGTCGGCGTACTGGATGGGCAGCTCGGGCAGGACCGGCTCGCGGCCCTCGGCGAGCGCGTCGTGCAGCTCCTCCAGCTCGCGGGCGAGGACGACGGCCGAGCGGGCGTCGAACACCGCGTGGTGCACGACCAGCACGATGCGGTGCAGGTCGTCGCGCATGCGGACCAGCCGCGCCCGCCACAGCGGCGGCCGGTCCAGCGCGAACGGCCTGCGGGCCTCGGCCGCCGCGAGCGCGCGGAACTCGTCCTCGGCGCGCTCGGGCGGCAGGCCGCGCAGGTCCGTGCAGGGCAGCGTGACCGGCAGGTCCACCTGGACGACCTGGACCAGATCGCCGTCCTCGACCGTCAGCGAGGTGCGCAGCGTCTCGTGCCTGGCCACCACCCGGCGCAGCACCGTCAGGCACCGCTCCGGGTCGCTCGGCCCGGACAGCTCGAACACCCCGTTGACGTGGTGGGCGGGCACGTCCGGGTCGAGCCTGGCCAGGAACCACAGGCGTTCCTGCGCGTACGAGGCGGGGAAGACGTAGGTGCCGGTCAAGCCGGTTCCCTCCTAACCTTCGCGAAGGGCCTCGCGCAGGCTGCGCGGGCGCATGTCGGTCCAGACCTGCTCGATGTGGTCGAGGCAGCTCTGCTTGGCGCCCTCGAACCCGCTCTCCCGCCAGCCCTCGGGCACGGGGCGGTCGGCGAACCAGATCGAGTACTGCTCCTCGTCGTTGACCACGACCTTGTACTGGCCGTCCCGCATGTCAGTGCCTTTCCGTCCGGGGGAGCCTGCTGATGGTGGTGGTGGTGCTGGGGGCCTGCTGCTTGCCGCGCAGCTCCTCCACGAGCGCGGCCATCCCGGCCACGGTCGGCACCTGGAAGAGGCTGCGCATCGGCAGCCGGACCCCGACCTTCTTCCTGATGAGCGCGATGAGCTGGACCGCGACCAGGGAGTTGCCGCCCAGTTCGAAGAAGTCCTGCTCGACGCTGACCTGGCGGGCGCCGAGCACCTCGCCCCACAGGCCGGCGAGCGTGCTCTCCAGCTCGTTGCGGGGCGCGACGTGGTCGTCCGGGAGCGCCTCGGCGCCGCCGGCCGCGGCGGCCGCGTCCAGCTCTCCGGCGACCGTGTCCTGGGTCAGCTCGCGCACGCCGGCCACGAACTCGGGCAGGTCGGTGGCGTTGACCACGACCTGCGGGCCGAGCCGGGCGGCGAGCACGCGGCGGAACGCCTCGGCGCCTTCGGCCGGGCTGATGCCGCGCTTGGTCCCGTCCACGTCGAGCGCCTGGCCGGCGGCCGCCGACTCCTCGTCGACGGTGACCTCCTCGGCCTGCCGCCGGGCGCCCTCGCCGACGGTGCGGGTGACGGCCTCCTTGTCGATGCGCCGCAGCACGAAGTCGGCGATGGTGACCACCGCCTCGCCCGCGTCGTCGTACAGGGTGAGGTCGGCGGCGATGACCTCGCCGCCGCCGGTGTCGCGCAGCCGGGCGTGGCTCCACACGCCGGCCGGGAGCGGCGCGTGCACGGTGACGCGGCCGTAGCCCAGGGGCAGGTAGCTGTGGGTGCCGGAGACCGAGATGAACGCGGTCGCCTCGTCCAGCAGCGCCGGGTGCAGCGGCAGCCCGGCCAGGTCGGCGGCCACGTCGGAGCCGGCCTCCAGGCGGGCGAGCTGTTCGTCGCCGCCCTGCCGGACCGAGCGCAGGCTGTTCCAGCGGGGGCCGAAGGTGACCAGGCCGGAGGCGGAGGCGAACGGGCTCGGCCCGTCCTCGCCGCCGTAGGCGCACCGCTGCCGGGCGCCCGGCAGGTCGGACTGCGGGGGTTCCGCGGCGACCCAGGCGGCCGTGCCGCGGGCGTGCTGGTTGCTCTCGCCGCCGGTCACGCTGACGATCTCGAACTCCACGCCGTCGCCCGCCGGGGTGAGCAGCACCCGCAGTTCGGCGGTGGCGCCGTCGGCGACCGACAGCGGGGTGACGAACGCGACGTCACGCAGCTCGATCACGTGGCCGGGGCCGGGGGCGGGGACGGCGGCCTCGAACGCGGCGCGGGCCGTCTCCAGGTAGCCGGTGCCGGGCATGACCGGCACGCCCGCGACCCGGTGCTCGTCGAGCAGCCAGTGCGTGGCCGGGGAGAGCGTGGCCGCGTACCAGGGCCTGCGGCCGGCGCTCTCGTGCCGGTGGGCGATGACCGGGTGCTCGACCTTGGTGACGCGGTCGCCGCGCTGCAGCGCGCGGAACGCGGCCGGCGCGGCCACCTCCGCGGCCATGCCGACCTCCAGCCAGGCGCCCCAGTTGACCGAGACGACCCGGCCGGGCCAGGCGTGCGCGCAGGCGTCCATGAAGGCGTTGGCGCCGCAGTAGTCGACCTGGCCGAACCCGCCGGCCACGGCGGTGACGGAGGAGCACAGCAGGATGAAGTCGAGCGGCAGGTCGCCGAAGACCTCGCGCACCGCCAGCGTGCCCGCGATCTTCGGGGCCATGACGGCCTCGGCCGCCTCCCGCTCCTTGACCTCGGCCATGCCGCCGCCGGGGACGCCGGCCGCGTGCACGACGCCGTCGACGCGGCCGAA